>JAMXCY010000126.1 GCA_024543015.1 Candidatus Omnitrophota bacterium
TAGCCATCTCTTGAGTCAACACCTAAACTATTTACTTGCTCATAAAGCCTTCTTACTGCGGCCTGATTCCCTGTTGGGATGACCTCGCCGCGTAAACGTAAACGTTCATTCAAATCCCTATCTACCTCACCAGTCTCTAGAGCTTGGACTTCTTCCTCATCCAGAGTTGATACTACTCTCACCAGACGCTCTTGAGTTGTAAGTTCAACGCCAGCAGCAAATCCCTTAATGTCTTCTTGTGATAATCCAGCCTGTTTTGCTTCTGCAACCACAAAGCCTAATTTCCCAGTATCTAAATCATCCTTTAGGCTAGCAAACCATAATTCCCAAAGTATTTGGCCTGATGTAATATTGCCGGGGAAACTTAATTCTCTAATAACTATATTTTGTAACTTTTCTTGGAACTTTTCTGAATCAAAAGGCTCTTTACCTTTATATTTTCCTAACTTAAGAATCCGTATATTTCCGCGTAAATGTTTGGTTGCTAAGGCTAGTGCTTGCGCCTTTTTAGATTTCTTATTAGCAACAGCAACCTGCTCAGACCAGCGCTTGAATTCCCAGCCATTATTTTCTGCTAAATACCTTAATCCTTCTTTAATTACAGTTTGCGCAACATTATCTTCTTCTAAATCATCAACCATTTTGCGTAAAACATCACCCCATATCATAACTGCATCTTGGGCAGTGAGCCCTTTATGTAAATCTGCTTCTACTGTAAAATCAGCGTTTACTCTATCCGTTATTGCCCGCTCAATGTCTGCTTCTAAGCCTCCGCGTACACCTCCTCTTAAAACAATAGTCATTCCTTCGCCGGGATTGTTTTCTTGCTGTTTTTTAACTATCCGGTCAAAAACTGCAGCACGCTGTTCTGAAAGCTTCTGCTGGCGGATAGATTCTTTCTTCACAAAATCCAAAATCTTTTTAGCGATTGCATCCCTATTAGAATGGTTCTCGGTTGTATCAATAACTTTAAATACACCCGGATAATCTAGGAGATTCTCATTAACCTTATCTTGTCTATCGCGTTTTTCTACATAGGCAATTGCCTCATCATGAGTCATGGATATATCTGGGTTTTCTTTAATCGCATCTTTTGCCCGCTCTAGGGTATCAGCTGATAAGAAAATGTTTATCCAAGCCTGCGGGTAAAATCCACGGCCGGCTACAACCACCCATTTATTGGAATTAGCCGCAACTCCGGAAACAATCCGTCTATCCTGCTGCTGCAAGAAATCAATAACTCTTGGATTATCTTTGACTATCTTATCTATATTTTCTACTACCTTTTGGTTTTGGTCATGTAAAACATCTTGGCTTAGCCATTTTCCATTAAGATAAATTTCCCCATTTACTGAATCTACCCTAGCTTTAGAAAGATAATAAAGAATATTCTCTTCTGACTCTAAGACATAATCGCCATACTGTGCCTGTAATTGCAATATAGAGTAAGCATAGGCACGATAAATATCACCCACGTCAACCGCTTCAAATTCTGCGTTCTTACCCATATAAGTCCTGAAATATTTATCCAATCTATGGAGAGTAGAACTCTTACCGGCATGGACCTGTCCAACGATGTTAACTATCCGTGAAGGCCTAAAACCATTAAGGCCAACCTGCGCATTCTTAGTTTGGGAAAGTTCAAGAATAATCCTTAAAGTTTTACCTTCGCGTGTAACCTTAATAAAATCTTGACCTGTTTCGAGCTTCTGGATAACTTCCTCAATATATTTCTGTCTTTGGTCATTATTACTAATGCCCATAAAATCAATGTTAGTATCTACAATTACATTTTCGATTTCCTCTTTATTCTCATCTTTATTCTCATCAACTCTGCTGTTAATCAAATTAATAAGTTTAATAAAACTATCCAAATCAGCTTCCAGCACGCCTGTTAATAATGCAAAAACATGAACCCTAATAAGTTTTCTCCAATTTTCTTTGAATTCTTCGGATACTTTACCCAAGGCTGTTAATACTACTGAAGAATCACTGGTATCAATATCTGCTTCATTATCTTGTAAGGTAAGCGGGGAAAGCCTTGCTCCAAAGCGCAATTTATAGAAATCAGTATGATTAAAATCGCCGCGCCTTAAATCAATAAGTCTTTTAATCTTCCAGGGAGTTAAAGTATTACCTTGGGCTCTGCCGCTGGCATCAGATAGCATCATCAACAGTAAAATATCTTTTTCTTCTTTGCTTAATTCCTGTAAGTCTTTTGGTAAATAATCTACGCCTAGATTAGCGAACAAAGGATGGTAAAGAATAACTTTGGATACTTTGGCAATAAAATCTTCTTTATGCCCAAGTTTACGCAAGATATCTTTAACAATTCTGCTACCTATTTCACTATGTATCCAATTGCGCTCACCCCTACGGGAACCAATATCATGAAATACTGCTGCCACCCTTAAAACTTCTCTGTCTTCATCAGATAAGGCTTGATAAACTTTATGCAGCTGGCCTAATAACCTAAAATACTCTTTCTTATCTACCTTGGTTGGCCCAAATGTCTCATAAAGCGCCTCGAAATTACCGGCAATAAAGTTTTCCATGAATTCAACAACTTTAAATACATGAGAATGCTTAGATTCAATGATTGCCGGTAAGTGCCTGATTAATTCGCTAACCTCTTTATTTACTACTACAACCCCGAATGTATCAGCTGCCTGTTGTAATCTCAAGAGTTCACTTACACTTAAATTATATACATCAAGAACATCCTGAGGCTGAACGATAGTATCTGTAAAACCTTGGCTTTTTGCCCACTCAAGGTAACTTATATAAATATCAATTGGTCTTGCTTCTAAATCTTTGCTTCTACCCATATCGCGGGCTATCCTTTGTAAAGTTGTTTGTCTTTCGCTTCTAGCAACAGGACGGACAAACCTAGCAGCAAAAGGATTATCCTTTTCGTCAAGCTTAGTTTCTTTTAACTTTCTCTGGTAACTTTCAGCAGTCTTATTGTTCACGCTGGCAACCACTTCAGCGAATGTAGTATAGAAAATTGTACTGCCTTGTTCTGTTACAGTTGGCTGGCTATTAAGCTGGCGTAAATTATGCAATGAATGATATGCCTGCTCAAAAGCATCACTATCACGCGGTAAGGCAAAAACAGTCATAACTGCAGTAGCCTTAATATCATCTCCGCTGAATTGATACATAAACTTGCGAGTTACTTCATCTAAAATATCTTTAACTTCCTGGCTGACTTCTACCTTTTCTTTTTCTCTATCTTCTTCATCATCATCCTTATCTGCATCTTCATCTTCTTCCTTTTCAGCCACAACCATTGAACGCGGCACAACATACATAAGGTTAGAACTACGCTTAC
>JAMXCY010000127.1 GCA_024543015.1 Candidatus Omnitrophota bacterium
CTTCTTTATAACCGCTTCTACGATTCTTTTTTGCTATATAACGGTCTTACATTTATCGGTTGTTCTATATTGTTATGTATTCCGGTAGTCTGCATGGGTGCTACCTTGCCGATACTGTGCAAATTTTATGTTCACACTTTATCCAATATTGGTAAGAAGTCATCAAGACTATACGGTTTAAATACTATAGGTGCCGCTGTAGGTTCATTGTTGTGCGGCTTTTGGTTTTTGAAAGTGTTCGGCATGCAGGGGACGCTTTTTCTGGCAGTTAGTATTAATATTTTAATATCTGTTTTAATATCTGTCGTTTGCCTGGCGGTTAGTTTTAAGGCCCCCCTCCTTGACGTTGAGATGTCGGATGCTTTACCTTTTGACAATGTCGATACAATGCAGCGTAGTCCGTATCCGTCTATTGTTATTATTTTTGTTCTATTGACGTTTGCGGTTTCTGGTTTTTGTTCAATGGCTTACGAAGTGATATGGACAACGTTGTTAGGCTTGATAGCCGGGCCTACGACGTATTCGTTTACTATAGTACTTATTACTTTTATAACGGGTCTTGCCTTAGGTTGTATGCTTTTCGGATATCTTGCAGACAAGACTAAGATGCCGGTTTGTCTTTTAATTGTTACACAGATCGGTGCGGCGTTGCTTGCTCTGTATTGCAGTCAGTTACTGGGAGGGAGCCAGCTATTATTCGCTAAGCTATTATATTCGACTCAGGATAATTTTGTCACTCAAAACATCTTAAAGGCATTATTTCTTTTTGGATTTATGATTCTGCCGACACTTTGCCTTGGGGCAACTTTCCCATTGGTCAGCAAGATATATACATCGAACATAGATAAGATAGGCAAGTCTATTGGTTTTGCTTATTCAATTAATACAATAGGCGCAGTTTTAGGTTCATTTAGTGCCGGTTTTGTTTTGAGTCCTTTATTCGGGAAGGAAAAGGCATTAAGTCTGGTTGTTTCTTTGCAGCTTGTTTGTGCGTTGATTTTAACATTTATTATTTTAACCCAGCGGAAGAAATTAAGATATGCCATATTCATGGCGCCGGTTGTTATCGGTTTGTTATTTAGCTTTAAGTATCCTGCTTGGGACCACCATCAACTTTCCGTAGGTAAGTATCATAGGTTTAGTGAAATTGAGTTGGAGATTAGAAACACCGGTTGGCTTGAAGCCCTTCTCAACAGTAAAGATATTCTTGCCAAATATAATAAGGGCAAGCTTGTTTATTATGGAGATGGTATTGGCGGTTTTACGGCAGTATTAGAATACCCACAACCGATAGGCGGGAGTAATTTTGCATTAACGATTAGCGGTAAACCGGACGCTTCAAGTAATACAGATATGGCGACGCAGACGTCTTTAGCAAATTTTCCGATGCTTTTTCATCCCAACGCAGAAAAAGTAATGGTTTTGGGGTTTGCGAGCGGTGTAACAGCCGGTGAAATACTTAATTATCCGATAAGCCAGTTAGATATTCTTGAAATAAACCAACAAACAGTTGAGGCAAGTTCTTTCTTTTTGCCCTGGAATAATAATGTCTTATCCAACGCGAAAACCAATCTTATTATTCAGGATGGTCGAGCACATCTTGAGCTTACCAAGGAGAGTTACGATGTAATCATATCTGAACCGTCTAATCCATGGATGTCGGGGCTTGCATCTTTGTTTACTAAAGATTTCTTCGAGCTTGTGAAGTCTAAACTTAATACTAACGGGATGTTTGTTCAATGGCTTCATATCTACCAGTTAGATTGGCCGACAGTTAAGCTGATTGGAAGAACTTTTGCAGAGGTGTTTCCAACCAGCGTTCTTGTTCTTGCCAAACCAAACCCGGCAAGTACCGATTATCTGCTTGTAGGATTCAAAGATGATAATTTGATCGAACTTGAAAACGCTGCTAAAAATTTTCCCTATGCTCAAAAATCCAGCAATATAAAGTTATTGGACCACCGGTTATTCTATCGTATGATAGTTGCTGAAAACCTTGCTGAGCTGTTTGGTGAAGGTCCAGTTCACAGTGACAATATGCCGATCCTTGAATTTAACGCACCTCAAATGATGTACCGTCAGGACAAGAGTATCTCTCGCCAAATCCTGTCTAAAAGGGTTCTTAGTAAAAACACAAGGGAGATAATTAGTTTTCTGGAATCTGATATTGATTCTCGGATAAACTATGCCGCCTATGCGTTTTCCGTAAATACTCCTCTTAAGAATGTGGTCGATCTTTCGCTGGCTTCTGCCGAACAGAAAGAACGTTTCTATGTTCTTGCAGAGGATTATTGTAAAAGAGTCCCTTTCGACACTGATTTTTTTAATAATGAAGAACTTAAACAAAGGTGTATCGAGGCCCAGTTCAAGATAATAACTGAGAATATCGAGAGTACGCCTGATAAGTCAATGTCATACAAATTTCTTGGCGATTTGTACTATAAAAGTTTGCTACCTGATAAAGCTATAGATAACTATTATATGTCTCTTGAAATCAAAAAAGATTATCCAGAAGCGAACTATATGCTTGGAGTTATTTTTTGTGAAAAAGGGCAGATGGATTTGGCTGAGAAATATTTTCTAACCACGGTCGAACTCGATTCATCAATGGCTTTGAAGGCCTATAGAACTTTCGGTTTGTTTTTGTCACAAAATAAGATGTATCAGAAGTCTTCGATACAATTTCAAAAGTATCTTCAGCTTAAGTCTGATAGTCCCTTTGTGCATAATCAACAGGGCCTTAACTATGTGAATCTGGGGCAATTAGATGAAGCTATATGGCATTTTTCCGAAGCGGTACGGCTAAAGCCTGAATTTCGTAAGGCATATATTAATCTCCAGCGTGCACGTTCCCTACAAGCAAAACGCAATTCTGCTCGTCAGCAATGATTTTGATGGGTAAAAGCTTGATTTTTGTTGTTAAATCTGCTACACTATTGGGGTTGAGGCTCGGCTATGTCGTGGGGCATTTATGTTTGGAAGAGGAACGAAGAGGGACTATCATTAGACGCAAACACATCATATTCTATGCACTGATATTGGTTTTTAGTACGGTGGTCCTTGGGGCTCCGGAGCTTTTGCTGAATCCGAGCTTTGAGGAAGGTTCTATGAAAAATCCGTGGGAGGAATGGCACGGATTGAACAGCTGGTCAGATTGGGGCAGTGGAGGGTGGGCGGCGTGGAAGTACAGCGCGGTTAGCGGAATAGCAGCACACACGGGAACAAAATATCTTGTCGCAGGGGCAAACA
>JAMXCY010000128.1 GCA_024543015.1 Candidatus Omnitrophota bacterium
CTCAGCCTGAGCGGTTTCTTCTTCAATACCAGCCGCCGGGTGAATATCTACAAGAGATTCCTCAATCGCCTCTATACTCTCAGCCGGGATGTCGCCTGAATAAGAAAGTATTGACGCCACAATCTCTTCCTCATCCACTTTCTGCTCATACTGGGTACGTTTATTGGGAAAATCATCTTTAGACTCTTCTCCTTTAAAAAGTACATCAAGATTATAATCTTCAGATTCCTGCTCCTGACTCTCTGTCTCCGGCGCCTTCAGGGAACTTATTCGATCAGTTCGTCCGCCAGCCAGTACATCGTCTAAATTTGCAGCTACATTTCCTACTATTTCCCTCACTGCTTCCTTTTTCTGTTCGGTCAATTTCTCTGCTTCATCTGACGGCTCCTCTAAGCCTTGGACGGCAACTTGAGTGGCTGCTGCTGTTATTTTTTTGTCCTTTCCAGCCGGTCTTTTCTTCCCCTCTCTTTTCAACAGTATGTTATAGATGGTCTCTACATCATTAATTAAAGAATTGCTGCCGCTTCTCTTAAAAATATTTATGATCTCTTTTTTATCTGTAATATGCTCTTTCCTGTTAAGGTTATAAATTAAGGTCTTTATATATTTTTGTTTTGCCGATTCCACATCGGTTTGTTTTGAAGGCGCGGCTGTCAGCTCTGCAAGATCTTTAATATCTTCTATTATAAAATCTATCCTTTCTCTTTCTTCATCCGAAATAACCCTTTCACCTTGAATCAGGTTAAGCCAGGTTTCTTTACCTTCAGAATTGGACACTGCCCTGTATACATCTGTAATCTTCATTACTAGAAGGTCTTTTTCCTTTTTTGAACCGGTCTCAACTGCTGGGGGCGCTTCAGGTATTGCCTCTTTCGGGAAATCCTTATATTCAGATTGGCCGACAATATTCGCGGGACCGGGCTTGCTGGTATGAAGCCTTTCTTTATTGCTCTTCAAATGATTTAAATAGTCGAACAGTACCTTAGAGTACGCTTTTAATTTTTTATCCAGTTTTGTCCTGTCAATAAATAATAAGCCTTTATTAATTTTATTAAACTTAACAAACTCATTAGCCACCAAAGGCCAGTTTTTCTTTAAATCGGGGGTAAGTTTTTTTTGAACATTGAATATGGAATCCTCAATAGATTTGAGACTCTCATATATCTCCTTATCCTTTTTATCTGAACCGATAGAGTGCAAGGTTCGATTAAAATATTCTTGCACCAATGCCCGGCCTTCCTCGTTGGCCATGCGGGCAACAATTGGCATTAGGGTCCTGCTTCCGAGCCTGTTTGTCTTCTTTAGTTTTTTTATTTCCGCCAGATAAGGGGCAGCTTTCTCATCGTAATATTTGGTAACAAGGAAGCGCGCTCTGAAGTGTTTTTTCTTAGGGCGAAGCAATTCTGCCAAAGTGTATTCATAGTCTCTTAATATAGAAAAGGTAGCTCCTTTCTTTATTAATTGATTCGAAATCTGCTTGGTTTTAGTGATCAGCAATATCCGATTTGTACTGCGGATAAGAGCGTTTATCATTTCAGTGCGTGCCTGTTTACCGGCAGTGATAAAAGAGGCTGCAAAATGATCAGGATGCTTAATTTCCTCAGGATCAAACCATTCCATAGAATTAGAATCCATATAATCAATTATAAGTTAATGCAGGCCAGTTTCCCAATGATATTAACAGTCTTTTTTGAAAGCTCATTAATACAAACATTTTTGTAGTTAGCATATATTTTCTCAAGGAGTTGAGTTTTATCAGTAAGGTTTTTGACATAGCAAATTGGATTGGATATAATTCTTATGCAGGGATAAAATCTATGTAGCCGGTAGAGTTTCATTAAACCATCGAATATTCACCAGCCCTACAGAGTCATTTCGACGGAGGGTAGAAAATAGATCGTCCCCAGAAATCGCTTCATGAACTGCAGAGTAAATTTGATCAAAATAATGATAGTAAAACTTATAATCCTTGTCACCACAGAATGAGGGAAATCAGGAGAAAATTTGGAAAAACGTATTCAAAATTCCCTCTAAAAACCTCACGGGAAACACCAAGTTCGTAAAAATACCCATAAGCAGTTATTACGCACCAGACAATCCCAAAAACCGCAAAAATTTCTATAAAATCGCCCAATTTAACTACCAGAAGTACCTGCCTCACCCTCAATCATTTTACAAGTGGAAAAAAAATATGTCAATTCAAAGAAATAGTATTAAAATTTGGAGGAGCGCGTCCGATCTTCACCAGATGTTTCAGGATTTTTCGTATTTCTTCAGAATTCATTGTAATGGCTATGATTTTCATTGGAGAACCGCAAGGAGGACAAGTGAGTGGATCCACACCATACACTTTGGTAATAAGCCTTGCCTACCCCCCCCCCTCGGGGACCTTCGGTACTCCTACCCTGCGGGCATCTTCGACTTGCCCCGACTGCGTGAGGAGTACAATCCGTAATTTCCGTATCGCTGGATATCGCTCTACACTGTTCCAAAAGCCCGGATCGGAAGTTTATGGGGAAGAATTGCCTACTGATGCTTACGTCCCGGGAACGGGATTTGTGGCTATTGCCGCATTAGTGCTGCAGACCGAGCTTAGGCGCCAGGTAAGCTCCCATAAACTATTGACAAAGCTTTGCTTCCGAAGTATAACACTAAACACGAAAAATAAGGAGGTGTTCTATGCCGATGGAGGTACAAGTCGTGGTTAGGCTGCTGCACCTGGTGGCCATGTTGTTTATGGCTGCCCCACTCTATGCGCTCATCTCAGTTAATGAGCGCGCCCGCTTTGCCGTCCCAGCTAACTACAATACCGACCGCTACCTGGAGAACATCATCAAAAATCAGCCTCTCCGCTGCTATGCCTATCTGGCTGTCATCTTGGTGACCGGTATCCTGTTGACCTGGGCTCGGGGTTGGATTTGGACAGACTGGGCGCTCATCGCCAAGCTGGTGGCATCTGCTCTACTTGTCGGGCTGCTCAGCTATGTCCACTTCGGTATCCAGCCTCACATCGAGCGTGTCCTGGCTGGATGTAACCCGGGAGAAGAGATCCCCACTGAGAAAAGGCCGACCCTGCTGGCCTGGCGTAGCCGCCGAAAGCGCCTGGCCGGTATTTGCCTCTTCCTGGTGCTGACCGCCCTCATCATGGGGGTAAGGGTTACCTTTAGCTACATGCCGTGGTATGTGGTGGTAATCTTTATGGTGGCAGCAGTGCTCTTTGCCTGGCGGGTGTAC
>JAMXCY010000129.1 GCA_024543015.1 Candidatus Omnitrophota bacterium
CCTCTGCCGGCAACTCCGGGATAGAAATAGAGCTGGCCCGTGTTCCCAGACGAGAAGCCCAGATGCAACCCTGGGAGGTAATGATCTCTGAGTCCCAGGAGAGAATGCTGGTTTGTGTGAAGAAGGGTAAAGAAAAACAGATCAAGAGAATCTTTTCCAAGTGGGATTTACATGCTGTAGTCATCGGTAAGGTGATCAAAAAGGGCATAGTGCGGATTAGAAATAGAGGTAAAGTGGTAGCTCAGATAAAAGCGCATGCTTTGACTGAGGCGCCTATTTATGAGATGCCCTATAAAAAGCCGGCTTATTTAGAAAAGATAAATAATCTGGATCTAGAGAGATTGCCTGAACCTAAAGACTATAATAAAGTTTTACTTAAACTTTTGGCATCTGCGTCCATTGCCAGTAAGGCCTGGGTTTATGAGCAATATGACCATATGGTCCAGACTAATACAGTAAACCTACCCGGCTCAGATGCGAGTGTGCTCAGAATAAAAGGGACAAATAAAGCCATTGCCGCTACTACTGATTGTAACAGCCGTTATTGCTATTTGAACCCGCATAAAGGGGCGCAGATTGCGGTAGCCGAGGCAGCCAGAAACCTGGTTTGTTCCGGAGCAGAGCCGGCAGCGGTTACCGACTGTCTTAACTTCGGCAATCCAGAGAAACCCGATAGATTCTGGCAGTTTAAAAATTGCGTTGAAGGCCTGGCCAAGGCTTGTAAATTTTTCAAAATCCCTGTGGTTAGCGGCAATGTTTCTTTTTATAACGAAAGCCCCAAGGGCGCAATTAATCCCACGCCGACAATCGGGATGATTGGGATTGTTGAGAATATAAAGCATGCCTGTACTCAATATTTTAAGCGCTCAGGAGAAGCGGTTATTCTTTTGGGAATTTCTCAAGGAGAATTAGGAGGCAGCGAATATTTAAAGCAGGTGCACAACAAGGTTCGTGGGGACGCCCCGGAGTTGGATTTAAACTTGGAGCGGGCAGTGCAGCGGGCGGCTCTGAAAGCTATAAAGAAAGGCCTGGTTAGTTCTGCCCACGATTGTTCAGAAGGAGGCCTGGTCGTGGCTTTGGCCGAGTGTTGTATTACCAATAAGGAAAATATGATCGGGGCGATTATCGAGGGATTAAATTTTGATGTCAGAGGCGATGCTGTTCTTTTTGGTGAATCACAATCAAGAATTATTCTTTCTTGCCCTTCCGAGGCAGTCAGTAAGATTAGAGCTATAGCTGTAAAATGTAAAGCGCCTTTTCAGGTAATCGGAACAACCGGCGGCGAAGAATTAAAGATACTGGATGGGAAAAAGGCGGTAGTAAGTCTATCTTTAAAGAGGTGTTTTGAGAAATGGGCAAATTCATTGCAGTCGTTGATTACGGCTTAGGAAACCTAAGAAGCGTAAGCAAGGCTATAGAAGCTGTGGGTGCCGAGACGAAAGTTACCAATGACCTTAAAGATTTAGCTCATGCGGCGGCCATAGTTTTACCCGGAGTAGGGGCATTTAAGCGCGCTATTGAGAACCTGAAGAGGCTTGATATTATTCCGGCTATTTTGCAGGCGATTAAAGAGGGTAAACCCTTTTTAGGGATTTGTCTGGGCCTGCAGATATTATTTACCGAAAGCGCAGAACACGGCAAGACTAAAGGTTTAGATGTAATACCGGGTGAGGTTAAAAAATTCACCTCCAGTGTAAAAATCCCGCATATGGGCTGGAATAGCCTGGATTTTAAAGCGGAAAGTTCAAAATCTAAAATTTTTGAGGGGATACCGGATAAATCGTACTTTTATTTTGTGCACTCTTATTATGTTAAGCCAAAAGATAAGCAAACAATTGTTACTACTACCGAATATGGCCAGGAATTTGTTTCGGCAGTAAATAGAGATAACCTCTGGGGTGTGCAATTTCACCCTGAGAAAAGTGAAAAGTTAGGCTTAAAAGTCCTGGAGAATTTTTGTCAAAATGTTAGCTAAGCGAGTTATTCCCTGCCTCGACGTTAAAGATGGCCGCGTGGTCAAGGGAATAAACTTTGTCAACCTGCAAGATGCCGGAGACCCGGTGGAGACGGCGGCAATATATTCACGCCAAGGCGCTGATGAAGTGGTTTTCTTGGATATTACCGCCAGCCGCGAGAAGCGTCCGACGATCTTAGAGGTGGTGAAAAAAACCGCAGAAGAAGTGTTCATCCCCTTGACTGTTGGCGGGGGAATAAGGGTCTTAGAAGATATCAGAACCTTGCTTAAATGCGGTGCGGATAAAGTCTCGATTAACACAGCGGCTGTAGAAAATCCCGATTTAATTAAAGCGGCCTCAGAGGAATTCGGCAGTCAATGTATTGTTGTGGCTATTGATGCCAAAAGAAAGGATAAAGGGCGTTGGCAAGTTTATACTTACGGAGGTTCAAAGCCTACAGAATTGGATGCCTTAGAATGGGCTAAAAATGCTGAGCGCTTAGGGGCCGGGGAGATTCTCTTAACCAGCATGGATAGAGACGGTACCAAAGACGGATACGATTTAGAGCTGACCAGGGCAATATCGCAAGCCGTAAATATCCCGGTCATTGCCTCCGGTGGGGCAGGGAATCCAGAGCATCTTTCTCAGGCTTTAACCGAAGGAAAGGCCGACGCAGCGCTGGCTGCCTCTATTTTTCATTATGGAGAATATTCAATTCAGGAAACAAAAGAATATTTGAGAAATAAAGGGATAGAGGTGAGGAGATAAAACTATGTGTGGAATATTTGGAGTAATTGGACATAAAGACGCGGCCAGGCTTACCTATCTTGGCCTCTATGCCCTGCAGCATCGCGGCGAAGAAAGCGCAGGAATAGTTACTTATAGCGGAAAAAGGTTTAAGCAACATAAAGGCATGGGCTTAGTTGGCGATGTCTTTGATGAAAAAGTTATAAAATCTCTACGCGGGGAGCTTGCCCTTGGTCATACCCGCTATTCTACGACAGGCGCAAGTTTACCCAAAAATATCCAGCCATTTTTAGTCCGTCACAGAAGAACCAACATTGCCATTTCTCATAATGGCAACCTGACCAATACATTAAACTTACACCAGGCCCTGGAAGAGAAGGGTTCTATCTTCCAAACTACAATGGACTCGGAGCTAATTGCTCATCTTTTGGTTAAATCCAATAAAACAGATTTAAACGCAAGCGTAGTTGAAGCGTTATCCCAGTTAGAAGGCGCCTATTCTTTAGTTTTGATGGTAAATGATTCA
>JAMXCY010000130.1 GCA_024543015.1 Candidatus Omnitrophota bacterium
TCGAAACCTAAATCAAGAGCTCTGGCTAAGGCTGCTGCTCCTGGCGGACCATCAGTTTCTCCAGACATAAAATGAGGGAGATACCAACCAGTAAGAAGAAAAGCTACGCTACCTTTTTTTACATTTTCCATTATCCCTTTAGCTGCTTCATAAGAAAGAGGATTGCTATTCGGCGTTTTCTTCCTGGCTGCATTATATAAAGTATCAATCAAAGGTACTTTCTCCCATTTGTAGAATTTACCGCCAATTGGTATTCTAACTACCTGGTCAACTCCATTAGCAAAAATCTTTAAATCTTGTTCATTTAGCATTTTAAATAAACTCCTCTTTTGTTTTTAATAAAATTTAGTAAAACCTTGCTTAAATCTCGGGAATAGCCATATCTTTTTGATCTGGTTCACTTTGAATTGCTTCTGGGAAATACTTATCAATCATTTCTTTAATAATCACAGCCTGGTTACCCATAAGTTCGCCATCATGAGCATTAGTGATTTGACCGTGGGCAGATACGGCTGAATTGCCGCATTTCAGATGACAGGGTGAAGCAACTCTCACTATTTCAGGAGCCTCATATGAACGAATAAAACCGCCTGAGCCGGGAGGATTGTCAGTATGCAAATCCAGGGGAAGAGAGGTGCCCCTTCTTAACGCTGCCAACATTGGCAGAGATAAGTCTCGAATTGGATTAATCGAGTCTGCCCCTAGTTTTTCCAATATATGAAAGGAAACCGGGTTGCAATGGCCGCAGTGAGCCGACGTTTTAAAATGCAAGTTTTTGGGCAGCTTGCCTGCTTTCCTCATCTCATTTACCAACCAAAGTAAGCCCTCGTCGTAAATCAGAATTCCCCTGATACCGCAATCTACCGCTCTTTTGATATCTTCTACAGCCCGGCAGACCTGTTCCATACCCCGCAAACGGTAACCGACTCTTACTCCTTGAGGAGTTTTTACCGTGGCGCCGGTATCATAGGTTGCTCTTGGTCCTACGGACATATTAATTCCACAACCAAAGTCTCTGCCGATTTTGGCATACTCTTTGATTTCCGCAATGGTATGTCTAAAGATACCATAGGTTTCATCTACCCTATTTATAGTTACGCCTTGACGCCTGGTATTTTCCAGTAATGCTTTTATGGCCTCTACAGAGTTTATGGTAGGAACCTCGAGCCTGAAATGAGCCCCATCGGGAAAGGTCTTCCCCGATGTTGGCAAATCAAATAAATCTCCTCGCGGTAGACCCAATTGTTCTAAAAAATCTCTGGTTTCTTTAAATAACATTCAATTCCCTCCCAAAAAGATTATTATTCTTCAAAAAGTTCTTTACATTCCTCAAGATATTCTTCAAGGTTTATTTTTTCTTTAACTTCTTGAGGTACCCTTACCATATGAGAAAATTCTTTTCCATTAAGATGCTTACCAACGGGTTTGGTAGCATCGAAGATTAATTTTGTTTCCATGCCTCCATGTTTGAGTTTAGTAACATCAAAAGCTGTTGGAATAAGATGCGAACCGAGGCAATTTTTCATCACTATGAGGTCTTCTCGGGCATCAAATCTGGTAGATAATGCCTGTAAGACTTGCTTCTCGTTAAATACATCGATATCCTCGTCTACCAGCACTAAATGTTTTATATTAGGTTCCACGGCTAAGGCAATAAAGGCAGCTTGTTTTGCTTCCCCGTCAGCATATTTTTTAAGAGAAATATAACAACGAACTCTGCCACAACCAGATAAGGGCAAATTAACATCCTTTACAGTCGGTAATACTTCGCGTATTCTTCTATACAAACTGCCCATTCTCGGCAACGCTCCTAAAATATTATGCTCATCGTGGGCAGCCATAACAGTTTGATATATTGGATTTTTTCTCATTGTAATAGATGTTATTTTTATAAACCATCTTTCTCCCCTTCCGGTATAATAACGCGGCCACTCGCCAAAAGGTCCTTCATCTTGTTTGGGTTGTGGATTAATAATTCCTTCTATTACTATCTCTTGTTCAGCAGGTACAAGAAGATCCACTGTTTCTCCCCGCACCACTTCCAGGGGCTCGCCTAAAAGACCTCCTGCTACCTCCAGTTCCCCCCCATATCCTTCGAGTTTAGATACGGAAGCCATTAAAACAGCAGGATGATGGCCTATTATTACCGCTACTTCCATCGGCTTTCCTAATTCTCGATATTTTTCTCCAATCAAAAATCCATGGTTTGCAGGATTTATAAACAAACCCAATTGATCTTTACCTTGAACTTGAAGCCTGTATAATCCCAGGTTTTGGTTTCCAGTATCAGGGTCTTTCATTAATGTAGGCCCAGCAGATATGTATTTCCCGGCATCTTCTTCATTATGTTTAATTATGGGAAGTATATTTAGATCTATCTCTTTACCTTTTAGGATAACGTCCTTTACAGGACCGATAGCGACTTCTCTTATGGGGATTCTGTTTCTTTCCCTTTTTCCGTATTCACTAACCATATTTTTTGTATCGGTATCTATAGCAAGGGCCAGCCTTTCATAACTAGCGCCTAGATTGGCTACGAGCGGGATTATCGATCCCTTAATATTATTGAACACAACTAAAGGAGATTCGCCTTGATTTTCTAATTTTTCTAATGGCGCAGAAACTCCAAATTCAGGTTCAACCTCTTTATTAACGATTTTCATTTTATCTGGAAAAGTTTTCATAACTTGATTGAGATAGGTACGTAAATTTTTTGACATAACAGTTTCCTCCTATGATTCCATAATCTCTTCATCTATTGTAAGCAAGCTAAATCCAGAACATAGCTACTTCGCAGCGAATAATGACTTGCACTTTCACAAAGACACGTTTATAATTTATAAAAATCAAGTATAATAGTAGTAGATCTTAGCTATTTGTCAAGGCGTCAAATTTCAATAACAGGTTTCCTGTCATTGATTTTTCGAATATAGTACTCTATAGCTTTTAAAAAAAAGATTTTTGGGCACATCTCTATTATACTTCAACCAAAACTCCGCCAGCTTGATTATCTGTTTCCCGTAATGCCAGTGCATCCGCTCGTAGAATTTGTTGGCATAAGCGGGCTCATATTCATCGAGATTGAACTCTTCCTGCCAATAAATTTCTGCGCCTAGCTCTTCGAGCTTCTGCAGAATGCCGAGATTCATGACCGGATCGAAGGCCACATAGGGCCGGCCCAGGAGGACGATCTGAATTTTTTCCGTCCGAAGCG
>JAMXCY010000131.1 GCA_024543015.1 Candidatus Omnitrophota bacterium
GCAACGCTGGCTATGTTGGCTAAGGATACCGATACCAAGATTTTGGCTCGGCCAAGAATCCTGACCTTAAATAACCAGACAGCAATAATCAAGATTACTGCGGATACAGCAGTTTCCACTGCTACTGTCCAGACTTCCGCCGAAGGTCTGGCCACGACAAGTATAACGATAGAAAGATATGAGACAGGGGTGAGTCTTGAGGTGACACCTCAAATTAATAAAGCAGGTGAGATTACTATGTCCCTTGAGCCATCCGTGACTACCGTAAAGACGTCTTCACTTTTACCCAATGTTTCCGACCCACAGGAAAGAAGCGTCCGTACTATAGTTACAGTGAATGACGGAGAAACAGTAATAATAGGCGGATTGATTGATACCAACGATGTAAGGGTTTCCAGAAAGGTTCCTTTTTTCGGAGACATTCCTCTGTTGGGTAACCTGTTCCGAAAACAAGATGATACCTCAACCGATAAGGAAATAATTATCTTTATTACCCCTCATCTGGTGAAAGATGGGTCCAGAACGCCGGGATTGGCTTTGGAGAAGCAGGCCCCCTGGGAATACGAAAGATTGGGCCTAAAAGAGGAGGCAATGGAAAGGTTCCTGGATAGATTCGAGGAATAAGGAATGATGGATAAAAATGGCGCTGCGCAAATCCCGTTTAAAATTAGGTAAGCTTTTAGTTAAAGAAGGTTTAATTACCGAAGAGCAGCTGCAGAAAGCTATTTCCGCCCAAAAGCAAGAAGGCAAAAGAATCGGAGAGATTCTAGTAAACTTAGGCCTGGTTACAGAAAAAGATATTGTCGTAACCTTAGGAAAGCAGCTGAACATTCCCTATGCCTCTTTGGCCAAAGGCCTGCTTGAGCCCGATGCCCATCAGGACTTAGCAAGTCTGATACCAGAAAGCTTTGCCCGCCAATATTGTCTGATCCCCTTATCGCGAAACCTGAATTCTCTTACCGTGGCTTTTGCCGATCCCCTGGATATCCTGATGATGGATAATCTAAAAAAGATGACCGGATGCGATGTCAATCCTATTGTGGCCAGCGAAAGCGATATCTCTCAAGCCTTAGATAAATTTTATGGCGAAAAGAGTATGCTTAGAGAGGCGATCTCAGACTCATATGAAGTAGAGACAGGGGCAATAGCGCTAGCCGCACCTGATGAGGAAGAAAATTTAAGCCTGGATACTTTAATTGCCAAAGCCGAAGAGGCGCCTGTAGTTAAGCTGGTAGATTTAATTTTAAGGCAGGCAATCAAAGACAGGGCTAGCGATATCCACATCGAGCCTTTTAAAGATAAAATCAGTATCCGCTACCGCATTGATGGGGTGCTTTATGAAATTCCTCCCCCTGCTCGGCATTTACTTTTAGCCATTCTTTCGCGTGTGAAGATATTGGCAAAGCTAGACATTGCCGAGAAACGCTTGCCTCAGGACGGAGCCTTTATTGTTAACATAGATAACAAGGTTATTGATTTGAGGGTTTCCACTATTCCTACTATTCATGGCGAGAAAACTGTCTTAAGAATCTTGGACAAAACCCAGGTGCCCCTGGATCTATCGCAACTTGGCTTTGAGCCAAAAGATTTGGAAAATTATCGCAAGGGCATTAACAGCCCCTGGGGTTTAATTTTCCTCACCGGCCCGACTGGATGCGGAAAATCCACAACTTTATATGCCAGCCTGAATGAGATTAAAAGCCCGCATAAGAACTTACTTTCTATTGAAGACCCGGTAGAGTACCGCTTGGAAGGCATTAGCCAGGTTCAGGTAAAACCGGATATCGGTCTCACTTTTGCCAATGGCTTGCGCGCATTTTTAAGACAGGACCCCAATATCATTATGGTCGGCGAGGTCAGGGATTTAGAGACTGCTCAAATTTGCATTCGGGCTGCGCTCACCGGGCACCTTGTTTTAAGCACGTTGCATACAAACGATGCCCCTACAGCTATAGGCAGGCTAATTGACATTGGCGTGCCGCCTTATTTAATTAGCCCTTCTTTACTTACTGTGGGCGCCCAGAGACTTCTGCGCAAACTTTGCCCGGAATGCAAAGAGGCCTATGAAGTCACTCCGGAGAATCTAGGTAAAGTTAAATTAAATGCAGATTTAATCTATCGGCCGCGCGGTTGCGACTATTGCAACCAAACAGGTTACCGGGGCCGAATTGCTATTTTTGAAATAATGTTAATAAACGAGCGGTTAAAGGAAGGCGTTGCCCGGGGGGCAACTTATCAAGAATTAAAGGCAATAACTAAAGAAACAGGCATGAGGACCTTGTATGAGAATGCGCTAAAGAAAGTCGAGCAGGGGATTACCAGCCTTGAAGAAGCTTTGAATGTTACCTTGATGGGAGTAGAGAGTTAGATTAGTTCACAGTTAAGAGTAATAAATTTTAAAAGGGATGCTTTGCTGCTTGACAAAGCATCCCTGATATGTTATTTTTAAATCATGGCGCAATTTATTTATAAAGTCAGAGACAGGCAGGGCCGCGAACGACAGGGCAGGCGGGAAGCTCAAGGGCAAGAAGAGTTAATCACCCAGCTTCAGAATGAAGGGCTTCTGGTAACTTCTGTGGTTCGCGAAGAAAGAGCAAAGAAAAAGGTATCTGTGAGAAGCGCCTTGCATATTGGCGTTACCATAGATGACTTGATTCTTTTTGCCCGTCAATTAGCAACGATGCTGGAGGCCGGAGTAACTTTATTAAAAGCCCTGGATGTCTTAACCAAGCAGATAGAAAGCAGGATCCTTTTAGAGGTAGCGCAAAAGATTAAACGCGATATCTCCGCAGGAAGCAGTTTTCGTGATGCCCTGGCCAAACACCCCAGGATTTTTTCCGAGTTTTGGGTGCATATGATAGAGACCGGCGAGGCCTCCGGCGCGCTTCCGGTTGCCCTTAGCCAGTTAGCTCATTACTTAGAATCAGCTGCGGCGATGCGCAGAAAGGTAATCTCAAGCCTGATTTACCCCGCCGTACTTATTATCATTGCTATAGGAGCCTTGATCGTTTTTACTGTTTATATTATCCCTATATTTTCTCGGGTCTTTGATTCTTTCGATCTGGAGTTACCAGCTATTACCCGTATGGTGATAACCTTCAGTAAAATTGCCCGCAAGTATTTTCTTGTCTTCTTAGCCATAGCCGGCAGCCTGGGATATCTTATCTACAGGTATA
>JAMXCY010000132.1 GCA_024543015.1 Candidatus Omnitrophota bacterium
ACCCGGGGTAAAAAAACCAAGAGGTTTAACTCCAGAGATCCTTTAGGTGAAATTAAAAAGCTGATGCAGCAATATAGGTTTGTGCCGCAAGAGGGCCTGCCCCGATTCTGCGGCGGTCTGGTAGGTTTTATGGGCTATGATATGGTCAGATTCTTTGAGCGTATCGGCGATGCCAATCCCGATAATTTAAATCTTCCGGATTGCCTGTTTTTACTTACTGATACGATTTTGATTTTTGACCACACAAATCAAGTGATCAAAATCATCAATAATGTTCATCTAAAAGATAAAAAGACCAAACTCCAACTTGCCCGGGCATACGAAAAAGCAACCGCCAGGATAGAGGAAATTGCCCAAAGGCTAAAGCGGCCTTTAAAGGAACCGGCGACTGCAAAGAAAACGTTGCAGAAAAAGATAAGCATAAAATCAAACTTAACTCAGAAGGAATTTTCTAAGATTGTCAAAAAGATAAAAGGCTACATCAAAGAGGGTGAGATTATCCAGGCAGTGCTTTCCCAGCGTTTTTCTACTCGATTTAAGACTTCACCCTTTAATATTTATCGCACACTGCGCTCAATAAACCCTTCGCCGTATATGTTTTATTTAAAATTAAAAGACTTTCATCTGGTAGGTTCATCGCCTGAGCTTTTTGTCCGCTGTGAAGATAGAAAAATAACCGTCAGACCCATTGCCGGAACGCGTCCGCGAGGTAAAAATGACCGGGAAGATAAAAAACTGATTACGCAGTTATTGGCTGACCCTAAAGAACGGGCTGAACACATTATGTTGGTGGATTTGGGACGTAATGATATCGGCCGGGTGGCTAAAGTCGGCAGCGTCTCTTTAACTGAACTGATGGTAATTGAGAAGTATTCCCATGTGATGCATATTGTTAGTGAAGTAAAGGGAAGGTTGCGCAAAGATAAAGACATCTTTGATTTAATCAGGGCCGCCTTTCCAGCCGGGACAGTAACCGGCGCCCCTAAAATCAGGGCTATGGAGATTATTGATGAGTTGGAAAATGTGCGGCGTGGCCCCTATGCAGGGTTGGTGGGTTATTTTAGTTTTTCCGGCAATTTAGATTCTTGCATTACTATTCGCACAATCATGGCTAAGGATAAGACCGCTTACATTCAAGCCGGAGCAGGTATAGTAGCGGATTCTCTGCCGCAGAGAGAATACGAGGAGACTAAAAATAAAGCCCAGGCGCTGGTTAAGGCTGTGGAATTGGCTGAACAGGGGGATTTAAGATGATCCTGGTGATTGATAACTACGACTCATTCACCTATAACCTGGTGCAATATCTCGGTGAGCTGGGAGAAAAAATACAGGTATTCAGGAATGATAAAATTTCCCTGCAGGATATTGTCCGGCTTAAACCCGCAAAGATAGTAATTTCTCCTGGGCCGGGCCGGCCGAAAGACGCCGGAATTTCCCGCGCGCTTATCCGTCGTTTTGCTAAAGATCTGCCAATTCTGGGTATCTGCCTTGGCCATCAATGCATCGGTCAAGTTTTTGGCGGCCGGATTGTGCTGGCCAGGCGGCTGATGCACGGTAAAACTTCCCTGATCTATCATCACGGCAAGGCTATATTTAAAGGTATCAAGCGCCCTTTTGTGGCTACGCGTTACCATTCGCTGATAGTAGAGAGAAAGACTTTACCCCGCTGCTTAGAAGTAATTGCCCAGACTAAAGAAAAAGAGATTATGGGCTTAAAACATCGAGACTATCCTCTCTGGGGCTTGCAATTTCATCCGGAGTCAATCTTAACCGTTGAGGGAAAGAAAATCTTAAAGAACTTTATCAAGGCCAAAAAATGATTCAAGAAGCTCTGGCCCGGTTAGTCAAAAAACAGGACCTCTCTGGCGATATAATGCGCCAGGCCCAAGAGGAGATTATGACTGGAGTGGCCAGGCCTGAACAAATTGAGGGTTTCTTGCGGGGTTTGCGCGAAAAAGGTGAGACCGTAGAAGAGATTGCGGCAGCAGCTGAGGTAATGCGCAGGCACGCAACTAAAATAAAATCAAAGGAGCAGTTTCTTTTAGATACCTGCGGCACAGGGGGAGATAAAGCAGGCACCTTTAATATCTCTACGATTAGTGCTCTGGTTGCTTGCGCAGCCGGCATTGCGGTAGCCAAGCACGGCAATAAATCCGTCTCCAGTAAGTGTGGCAGCGCAGACTTATTAATCGAGTTAGGTGTAAAAATTGACCTTGAGCCGGAAAAAGTTGAGGCCTGTTTAGCGGAAATCGGATTTGGCTTTTTATATGCGCCTTTATTGCACCGGGCAATGAAATATGCTATGCCGGTGCGCAAAAAAATGGCCGTCAGGACCATCTTTAATATTTTAGGGCCCCTGACCAATCCGGCAGGCGCTGCTTGTCAGCTTCTGGGCGTATATGATGCCCAGCTGACCGAGGTTTTGGCCAGGGTGCTTAAAAGCTTAGGTTCTAAACATGTTTTAGTTGTCCACGGAGAAGACGGACTGGATGAGGTCACCACCACAGCCAAGACCCAGATTGCGGAACTCAAAGACGGCCAGATTAAGACTTATAAAATAAGCCCTGCTGATTTTGGGCTCAAGCAGGCTAGGCCGCAAGATTTAAAAGGAGGCGATATCGCCTTTAACGCAACGATAGCTGGCGAAATATTGAAAGGCAAGGCCGGAGCTCAACGCGACATCGTCTTGCTCAATGCCGGTTGCGCCATCTATGCCGCAAATAAGGTCGCTTCCATCCCAGAGGGTATTACTCAGGCCGCTGAGTCCATTGATTCAGGCCGGGCCTTGGAGAAGTTAGAACTTTTGCGAGAGTTTACTAATAAATAAAGGAGGTATACCATGCGTAAATTCTACATCTTTGGCTTAATCGCTTTAGCCTGTGTTATCATCGGTTTAGCCTTTGCTGAGCAGATGACCTTACCACCTATTACCCGGCACCGGCTGGGGTCTATAATGATATGGTGGTGATGAATAGTTTAGGTGTGGGCACAACAGACCCCCAGGCCATATTGGATATCAGTTCCGATAACAGCGGTTTTCTGCCGCCAAGGTCCAACACAGATCCCCCTGGAGTCGAAGGAGCCATTTACTATAACACTGAGGATGACGAATTTCGCGGGTATAGTCAGGGCACATGGGCACC
>JAMXCY010000133.1 GCA_024543015.1 Candidatus Omnitrophota bacterium
CTAATTTTGCTGTTTTGCTCTTGGGGTATCGTTGTAGTATTTTTTTTAAGTCCCTCTCTACGCGACTCAACACCCCCGGAGGGACAACATCCGGATTGAGCGCAATTTCTTTGTACGCCCTCATCGCCTGGTAGAATAACTTTTCCGCGGCGTAATCGGCTCCGGAGGTAGTCAAGGCCAGCATTCCGGCTACCGCCATAAGTACCGCTATTAAAATTAATGTTGTATCTTTCATTTTTGCTTTTTATCCAATAAGAATTGAGTGGCGCAGACAACGATGAAGCACTCCATAAATACTGTCAAAATAATCCCTAAAACCGCTATATAGAGGTTTATTTCCGGAAAGGTCTTACTAGCCAGTGTACCGGCGCCGGTTTTCAATATTATTATCGGCAGATAAACTAAAAACGGCAGGGATATCAGCGCAAATATGCTGATAAAATTGCGAAATCCTAAGCTAATGCTTTTTACAAGCGCCGTTAATGCTACGCTTTTCTCTATTACTATTATCGGGATGGTCAACACCAGAAATGTCTGCAGGATAATGTTGGAGAAGAATAAAAACAGCGTCAATATATAAGGAGATAATTTAAGCAACACTTGGGGCAGATGCGCGGAAACCAGATTCAAGAATTTAGTGAAGATGAATACATCGACTTTTTTCACAAGCAGCATACAGCCAATCATAACCAAGCCAAAGACAAAGAAGGATAGATAATTTCGGGTGGCGTTTTTGATCAGGGCATCTGTTCGTAAAGGAAGGCCCTGGCGGATATTCTTGACTATGTTTACCGCGATAGATATCAGAAAAACACCGATAAAAATATAAACTACTATCTGGGCATAATAAAATAACTTTGGTAATACCAAAAGATTTCCGGGATAGTGCACAAAGGCCGGGCCAAAGAACTTCCTGACCACAGGATTAAACAGGTTGGCCAAAGGCCTGCGGGGGGAAAAATAGATTAATTCCAGGGCCAGCCCTTCAAGGAAGGCAATAACGAAGAAGGGCATAAAAACAATCGGCCTGGTTGTTATTAATTTAAAAGATTCTACCCAATTTTTCCTTATACTATATGCCATAGTAATACCGTATTATACCAAAACCTTTTTAAAAGTAAAGAAAAAAGGGTAAGTGTTTCACTCAACACTTACCCCCCTAAAATTTTTCTTTAAATACAAGAATCCCCTTCCTTAAATTTAAATATAAGATAAATTATGATTGCGGTGGAGGAACACAAAACACACGAGTTCTGTGCTCTCCCCACATAAGCATGCCTACAGGTTCAAGCACGCCCTTTACCTTAAAGTAAGATAAAGGGTTATGCTCTAAACCTCTTTCTTGCTTTCTTTCCAGCAAGCCCGATCAGGCCAATGCCCAAAAGAAGCATACTGGCTGGTTCAGGAACTACTCCTACTGCAACGTCGCTAAAGAGACCCCAAGATGGATAATCCGCATCCGCTGTTGTCTCAAGTAGTATGTTATAGTAGTAGTTGAGACCCGGCGTAACCGCAACAGTAGCTTGGTTATGCCATCCATCAATTAAACCCTCTGAACCTCCCATAGTACTTCCTGACCAACTAAAACCATCAATTGTAGTACCGCCATCCCAGTGGAAATCGTCCTTGGTAATAAAAGCTCTGAAGAAGTCTATGTCATCAAAGGTTGTAAAGCTTATATCGAACCACAATTGGTATTCTGGTTGCAGCCCCAATGGAGCAAGTGCTACCCCAACACCGTAAATACCCACTGGTTGAGTATCACCTTCATCTAATACCGTTCCAATGGTAACTGATCCAGAAGGTGCTAAATCCACATAAGTTGATACACCGCTGGTAGCAGTAGCATCAGGTGAAAAAACCGGGCTAAACATCGGGTTTGAAATCTCCACGATGAAGGCCTCAGATGTCTGTGGCATTATAAGGCTTCCTAAAACCATAAAAGCTGCAATTGTTATTGCTAATTTATTCATTCTTTCACCTCCTCTCATTATGGAATTTATATATACAGCTGAAAAGTTATCAGCTGAGAATATACTAGATCCCCCTCTTTTTCCTTCTTGCAAAACCAAATCCTAAAAGTCCCAGGCCCAAAAGCGACAAGGTAGCAGGCTCCGGGGTCTTGGTAACATCATGCGAAGCTGGATTATAGAATTCATTCTTTGAAAATGCATCAAAATGTACCGGAGATATTGAAGGAGCCGCTATTTCAAACCAAGTGTAAGTTTTGGAAGCTAAGTCTATTTGTGGGTTCGGAAGATAAACTGCAAAGATAGCATCATGCGGCTCATATATCCCATGATTTCCTCCACCGTAATATTGTGTATAATCTGTATATGGAAAACTGGAAATAGCTGTAGTGTTGCCAAATTCGTCTGTGATTGATACCGATCCACTTTCGCCGTTATGAATGGCCACCATCAGACCTATATTCGTAGCCGTGTAATGAGCAGAGGCATTGTATAAATACAGCGTAAAGCTTGATGCTCCGGTTACATAACTCTCTGATAACCAGGGATCTGATGAAGGCCCAATATAACCAACGCCGCCTTCATTAAATTGATTTGGGTCGGTACTCAGCCACAAATGAGGCCCGCCTACGGCAGGACTGGCATATGCTTGAGCTGAAAGAAGGATTAAAATTATAAAGGCAAAAATACTTTTTTTCATTTAACACATCCCTTTCTGCGCGCAGCGCCAAATCCAAGTAACCCGATCCCCAAAAGTGTAAGGCTTGCCGGTTCGGGGACAACATTACCCTCAACACCCATAGAAAAGTCGTAAACCCACTCTGAACTTATATCAGAGGTTAATGCAAAATTATAACCGGTATCTGGTCTATTTATATAGGCATTTTGATTATTCCCCGCGGGACTGCCAAGTGCATTTAAACCACTTGTCGTAGAAACAAAAGAACGTCCCGAACCAAAACCAACAGGGGCAACACTAAGCCAATATGTTCCCGGAGTTAAATTGAAATTTAAACCGCTAACTTCAATCCTATATTCATCATAATCAAAACCGCTTCTTCCGGTAGCTGTTTGAGTTGCGAAACTCGTGTTGCCAGCAATCAATGTACCGCCACTTCCTGAGGAAATCCCGGAACGAATTTCC
>JAMXCY010000134.1 GCA_024543015.1 Candidatus Omnitrophota bacterium
TACCTGCGCTCCAGGACCTCGCAAATCATCGCATAATCATTTATTCCCCGCACTGTCTTAATTTTAAATTTGCGGTAGTTCTTTTTATCTGCGAAGCCCCCTAAAAAACTAACCATCGCCCCGGAGAGGCCCTGTCCCCCAACTTCGGAGATATCAAAGGCCTCAATGCGGTTGGGCGCACTGGGTAATTTGAGGATTTTCTGCAACTCTAAAGTCAAATCTTGATGTTTATGTTCCTTGGTCTGGACAATAATCTCATTCAAAGAGCAGAGCTTGTCCCTTAAACTCGCTGCTTCTTCAAACGACTCATCCTTCGCAGCCCGATACATCATCCGCCTCAATTCCTTAAGTAACTGCTGGTGTCTTCCCTCAAGGAATAAACCCAGCTGCCTTAAACTCTGACGATAAACTCTTTGGTCAATTTTTTTTGTGCACATCCCCGGACAAAGTTTGAGATGAAAATAAAGGCAAGGCTCCTTGGGAATGTTACGGCAGCTTCTGAAGGGGAAGATTTTCCTCAAAGTCTTCACTGCCTTTTTAAGCAGCTTAACATTGGTGTAGGGACCATAGTACGTTAGCCCTTTTTGCTTCTTACCCCGAATAATGGAAAGATAAGGATATTTATCTTTTGTGTTAATCTTGATTAGGGGGTAGCTTTTGTCGTCTTTTAAGGCAACATTATAATAAGGCTTATATCTTTTAATTAAAGAATTTTCTAACAACAATGCCTGAGCGCTGGAGGGGCTCTGGATATAATCTATATCCTCTAAGCGCGAAAGCAAGGCCTGGATCCTGGCTGTCGGCGGCTTCTGGAAATATGAATTAACCCTCTTTCTTAAAGAAGAGGCCTTGCCCACATAAAGGATACGGCCTTTTTTATCCTTGATCAAATATATGCCCGCTGAATCAGGGAAAGATTTTATTTTCTTCTTAATATCCATCCGACGAAAATCTCCGCTTCCTCCCTGGCAAAAACCTTTAGCGCACCCAGATATACGGCCAGGCCGACAAAAATAGCCAGACCTAATTTAAGAAAGGAGGGAATGCCTATTCCTAAAATTATATCGGCGCGGTAAAAGATAAACCAGAGAGGCACCCCCATAATGCTGGCGGCCAAAACAACTTTACCTAAAGTCGAAAGTACCAATTCAATCCTGCCTATTTTTTTGTTTAAAGCCCACAACAGTAGTATAAAATTTACTGTAACTGAAATGGCCGTAGCCAAAGCTAGACCCGCTACCCTCATTGGCCACATCAAAATAAGGTTGAGGATAACGTTAACAGCCAGGGCCAAGCCAGCTATCTTAGCCGGTGTGGCTGTATCCTGCAGTGAATAAAAGGAGCTGGCTAATATCTTTATCCCGGCATATCCGGCTAGCCCTAAGCAATAAAAGAAAAGTACCGAAGAGGTAATGCCCGTAGAGAAACTTGTGAAGCTGCCCCTTTCAAAGATTATTTTAGCCAAAGGATGAGCCAAGACCATTATCCCCACCGTAGCCGGAAGCATTATCGTAAATACACTGCGCAGAGAAAAAGAAATGGTCTTTTTTAAGCGGGTCAGGTCCTTATCCAGGGCTAAGGCCGACATAGTGGGTAATGCCGCTTGAGCTAAAGCCAGAGCAAACAAAGCCAGAGGAAACTGAATGATCCGGTTGGCATAATAAAGCGCTGCCACAGCGCCGGTTCCCACTATCCAGGCCAAAGAGGCCAAAATTGTATCCACAAAAATGTTCAACTGGTATATAGCAATACCCAATGTTCGCGGTAAAAACAGTTTACCTATCTTTTTTACTTGCGGATGGAAAAATCTAAAAGAACCTCCTCTTAAGAGGCCTTTTTTCAAAAGTAAAGGAACCTGGATAGCCAGCTGCAATACGCCACCGATCAACACCCCCCAGACTAAGGCAAACGTGCCTTCTTTTAAGCGTGGTGAGACTATTAAGATGCTTACGATTAAACTGATGTTGAGCATGCACGGCGCTAAGGCCGGCAAGGCAAAGTGTTTCAGGGAATTCAGCACCGCCATAGCAAAAGCACTCAAGCCAACCAAAAGAAGATAAGGAAATATCCAACGGGTAAGCCGTATGGTCAGCTCTAACTTTGAAGGTTCGCTAATAAATCCGGGAGCGATGGCGCGGACAATAGCCGGAGCGCAAAATTGACCTAATAAAGTTAAAACAGCTAAGAACACGATTAAAATATTTAAAAGGCAGCCGGCTACCTGCCAAAACTCTTCCTTTTTACCTTCTTCATTTAAGCGGGAAAGTACAGGAACCACCGTAGCGTTTGCGCTGCCTTCGCCGATTACGCTACGCAAGAGGTTAGGAATCCTGAAAGAGACCACAAAGGCCTGGGCAGAAGCACCGGTGCCAAAGAATTTAGCAATCAGCACATCGCGGACAAAGCCTAAGATCCGACTGGCCAGGGTAGCCAAACCGATTATCCGCGTTGACTTGATTAATGATTTATTTTCGCTCATGCTTGACAAATACCCCCTGCCTGTGTTATCTTACCTACCAAAGAAGGAGCTTATAATATGCCGATAAAAAAATCAGCCTCTAAGGAATTACGTAAGGCCAAAAAGAGACACCTGCGGAATATCAGGATCAACTCTGAATTAAAGACGTTGCACAAAAAGTTTTTAAGTCTTGTGGATCAGAAAAATCTTGAGCAGGCAAAAAAGGTGCTAAAGCAATTAAGCTCTAAGTTAAATAAAGCAGCAGGTAAAAAGATACTCCACAAAAATAAAGCCGCGCGCAGTATTTCCCGCCTAACCCGTTCACTGAAAAAGCTCAAATTACCTGGTTGTTAAAAGTTCTAACGCCAGCCTTGGGGCGTGTCTTCCGGTTTTGATATCCGCATCTGCCCTTTGCAGCTGGCCACAAGCAGCTTCGACTTCAGTTGGCTGAAAGCTGGTCCCTTTAGAGATAAGCTGATGGGCCAAAGCCCCTAAAATCTGGGAAGAATTTACCCCATCCTTAAATAAACTATCCAGGACACTAAAGGCCTTATTCTTATTGTCTGCCACAACAGCATCAAAGAGTTCAAAGCTGCTTGTGGCCAAATCCGGCCCCACCAACTTCTCTACATCACTAGCTT
>JAMXCY010000013.1 GCA_024543015.1 Candidatus Omnitrophota bacterium
CGTTGTGAGTAAAGGCAATGATTTTATCCCTACAAGGATAAATGAGCTTTTTGACGCCCAGGCAAAGGATAAACAGGCCTTTTTCGTGGTTGATCAGGGAGTGGGAACTGAGACGATTAAAAATATTAACTGGATTAGCCAGCGCTCTTCAGAAGTATATGGAATCAATACACAGATTATGGAAGTTCCCGGAGGAGAACAGGTTAAAAATGGAGAAGCCTGGGCGAATAAAGTAATTGCAGAGATGAACCGGTTTGGTCTACAGAGGAAAGCGCTAGTTGTGCTTGTGGGTGGCGGGGCGGTCCTGGATATGAGTGGTTTTGCTGCCAGCAAGTTTCACAGGGGCGTAAGAGTCGTGCGCATTCCCACGACACTGCTTTCTCAGATCGATGCCGGGATTGGGGTGAAAAACGGCGTGAATTATTTAGGAGAGAAAAATTTATTAGGCTTTTTCCAAGCCCCAAGCCTTGTCGTTGTGGACCCATTGTTGTTAGCTCCTTTAGACCAGAGGCAGATGCGCGCGGGCCTGACTGAGGCAGTGAAGATTGGTGTCGCTTTAAGCGAAGAATTGCTTAAGTTACTTGAGGCCAATTATCAAGATCTGCTCAATAAAGACTTTTCGCCGCAAAGTAAAAGCTTAGAGATTATGTGGCGCACCATCGTAGCTCATTTAAAACAGATAGAGACTGATCCTACTGAGATGAAAGATACCCGCCCGCTGGATTTAGGACATCAGTGGGGACATAGACTGGAGATGATCACCGGTCATCGGCTCAATCACGGTGAGGCTGTAGCTGTCGGTATTGCTCTGGATAGCCATATTTCTGCTTATGGTGGATATGCCGGAAGTAAGAGAAACTATATCACTGCTCAGCAGCTAGAAAGGATTCTTGGTTTATTCGAGAACATAGGCCTACCGATATATGATGAAGCGGCAATTCTGGAAGCCATCTGGCCGGGACTACAAAGTTTTCGCAGGCATTTAGGAGGACAGCTTACTATATCGTTGATTGACGGTATTGGCAAAAAGAAAGACGTGCATCGAATCTATAAACAAGAAGTAAGAGCAGGGTTAGAGTATCTTCAAAAGCGGCATGAAAATAGAGACAGCGGCCAATCTCCAAACGGTCTGGAATTCATTGGCGGCAGAAGTGACGAACTCGGCCCCGCCGGTCTTATACAGAGGATCTTACGCACCTTCTTCCCGGGTTTTGGGCTTTTCATAGTGGAGCCGGGAAAGGGACAGGCATCTTTAGCAGATATAGAACAGGTTAAGGAACAGGCGTTAACAAAGGCAGCGCAGACACTGAAAGGAAGAAATGTGTTCATCCTGCAGATGGAATATGGGTTCTCGATGAAGTTTTTGCAGGCATTTCGTGAACACCTGGAAAATGTTTATGGTTCTTCTGCCCAGGAAGCAGCCTATAACACCGGAGAATTAGCCAAGGTGCTGATGGCCGGTGGATTGGGAAGTTTTAAGCCAGATCTGGTCAGAGGTTGGTATCAAGTGCTCAGCCAATATTGGGGCAGCCTTGAAGCCAGGAGCCGCCTGCATGTAATGGGCGTGCTTTATGCCCAGGCGATAAAGGGCCAGGGACGCCTCAGGTCTCGGGGGGCTGCGCTGGCTAATCAGGATATTGTGGAAATTGCCAGAAATAGATTAACCAAAGTAAAAACATACTCAATAGACCTAAATATTCAAGTCAATAGCAGCCGGATTGACAAGATAGATGTAGAGATTTATAAGAATCCTTATTCGGAACTGGAGGAATACTGGTTATATTCCCCAAGGGTATTCCATGAGGCCTATCCCGGGGAGCATAATGACGATTACCGGGCGGTCCAGGCGCTGCTTTACCGCAAGGTAGTTTTGAAATTTATTGAAGAGAGTTATCGGCAGGGAACAATAGCGGGTAAATTACTCTTTTCCACCAGTGAAGTGAATACTACTTTGGCGGTTCCCGCTGTTGTAGATGATGAGTATAGAAATGATCCCGAGGGTTTATTCAGCGGTCTCATAGTCCACCATTATAACCATACTATAGTAGCAGAAGGGATACCGTGGTATAAAGATTATATGTTTGACCGATTAAAGATAGCCGAAGAATTTAGAGATGCTATTGCTGATGGGAAAGTAGATTTGGTGGAGATAACTGGTCGGGTAAGTGACTTTATTACTGGTTCTTCAAGCAAACATACACGGATATTGCGCGAGAGTATATTTAGTAAATTTGCGCATAAAGTTATAGAGGATGACTTATTTGGCAACAGCGAAGGTTCGGATATTGAGCGTTGGCAGGGTGAAGAAGTCAAAAGGCTAATTTCTGACTATATGCAGCGCTTAAACGTTGATGATTACAGCCTGCTTTTTGAGGCCTTAGAAAATAATCCAGATACCAAAAGCGGATTTATTGCAGAATTGTTAGTGGCCAAAAGAGAACAAAAGAGAAGCTTTATCAAAGAGTTGTTTAAAGGGACTTTCTCTGAGTCTATTGAAGAAATTGGTATGAGTGAAGAGGAATTCGAGCCATTAATCGCCAGGCCATTCTTTACTTTTGTGAGGAGGTTTGTTGATTACAAATCTGGCGATTTGATAATAGATATTCTTTATCAGCCTGAATTTAGAGAAAGGGTTGTTCGCTCGGGAGCGGTAATCTTTATTGGCGGCAGAAGATTCAGCACATTTGCAAGTCTGCAACAGCAGAGAATAAGAAATCTAATTCAAGAAGACCCCCGAATGAGATATCATATTATCTATGTTTCAAACCACAACGTATTTAGCTCCTGGTTAATCCAGCAGGGCACAGACTTTGGTGGGATGTTGTCTTGGAAGGGCAAAGAGGCCGGCCCGACAAGTTACGCTAATGCCCAGCAAAATGGCGCGCCAACTTTTGCTTCGCCTGATGGAGTTATTCCGGAGAGGGTGCAAGCTGTGCAGAGAGAAGCAGGAGAAGTTATCGGCGGCAATGGCTATATTGTCGATTATGAAGATAGGCCCTGGGATGACGGAGAAACCAGGCCCAGTAAAGATTCGTTTATTCAGAGATTAGAACAGGCCAGCAGCGATTATTCCAATCCGGATGATTATGGCGTTCTGGCCTTCAATGCTCTGCGGATGGGTATGACCGAAGGAGACATCCGCAGCCAGGCCAAGGGCTTAATTCGCCTTTGGGCTAAGCAGATTGAGCAGAAAACTCAAGACGCCCACCCGAGTAATTATCCTGCTGCTAGCAACAAACAAATGTTAAAGCCAACGGTAACTTTAGAGAAGAACCCAGAGGAAACAACTTTTAGAGTTGTCAGTGTTGATGGTTCCATCAAGTTTTCTACGCGCAATGTAGTACGTAAGATCCCTGAACCTTTGTTGCGTCAATGGCACAGAGAGCAAAATCGCGTAATTGCCCAGATAGAAGAAATACTTGCCGGAATTTTGGCTCGTGCGCCACCGGAGAAGGCCATCAGAGTTAAACTTATCGGCGAGAAGGGAGCCAAACTATTCACTATACAAGATGAACCTGAAGCCCTTGTCTTTACCATTCATTGGGTATTGCTGGAGAGTGGCAATAAAGAGACTCTGCTCGCCGATATCCGCCGTCACGAAAGCAAAGAATTAGAAAATTTAGAATTACCTACGCACCAAGCCCACCAAATTGCCCTCCAGGTGAGTTATCAGTATTTTAGAACCCACCCCCAAAAGTTAGTGCAATTCTTTAAAGAAACTGAGCAAGATGAGGATATCCGCATCGATGCAGAATATCGCAATCTTTTAAGCCCGCTAGCGTTAGAGCAAATGGCGGCAAAAATTGCGAAAGTAGTTTTGGGCCACAGAGGTCAGAAACAAAGGCCGGTCAACATCCTTTTTGTTGGTCCGCCTGGATCGTTAAAATCGGAAATCATAGTCATCATCAAATACATCTTAGAAAGCATAGGATTAACTGTGGCAGTAGAAGATGAGGCCTATCGCGATATAGGAGAGGAAAATAGTTTCCGGCATTATGACGAAAAGCACACAGGTAAAGATGTTGTTATTGTTGAGGCAGTGAAAAAATTGCCTGCTGATGAAGGCTTATTAGATTTATTTATCAGGCTCAATGGTAGCTATACTGCCCGTCAGGTTCGGATTACTGACTTAAGTAATTCCTATCACTATGCACAGATAAGGACAGAAGCCGAAGTTACTTCCCGTAGTGTAAGGGAGTCAGGCATTGTGGTTAACACTGACTTTGTGACGACAGAATTTCTGCAATCCGGAAAGCTAAAGGAATTATTAGAAAGCGCTTTCTCTAAACCAGACCTTTCTGCAAAAGCAGACCGCACACCTTACCGCCAGACTATCTTAAAACCCTCAGCTCTTAAATTATATAATAAATATCCTATCCTCCAGGAGTATGAACCGCAGAATCTCATAGATACACTAAAGTGGCTAACTGACAATAGAGACAAACTCGGCGGAAATAGCCTTAGATATCTTATCCAAGCCCTTACCATTGCAGATAGGCTGCCCAAAGATGAAAAACCAGCACACTGGCGGTACTCAGCAGCAGCCTATGACTTTTACCTAAAAAGCGAGCTTCTACAAGGTTATGAAATCCAGAACTTAGAAGATACACTAAGATGGCTTAATGATAATAGAAGCAAACTCGGAGGAAATAGCCTTGGCTATCTTATGCAAGCACTTATAATTGCAGATAGATTACCTGAAAGTGCAAATACACACAACTGGCAATTTGCAGCAGGGGCCTATGACTTTTACCTACAGAGTAAGCTACTCCAAGATTATAAAGTCCAGAACTTAGAAGATACACTAAGATGGCTTAATGATAATAGAAGCAAACTCGGAGATAATAGCCTTAGTTATCTTGTCCTAGCGCTTGATATTGCAGGTAGATTACCTGAAGGTACAAATACACAAAGATGGCAATTTTCAGCGGCGGCATTTGATCGCGCTGTTCGGGAAAAAGAGGTTATCCGCAAAGAGATCCATAGAATATGGAGTAATAATTTAGGTAAGGGATTATACAGGACAGACCTGGCAAGGCTGCGAGCCCTATTTAATCCTGAGCTTTTACTCAATCTTAGGACAAAGAGACCCCTTTCAGCTTCCTACAGAAATATGATACTCGGTTTTGCCTATAATCTTTATGGAGAAGAAGAGATTAAAGAATCTTCACTGCTTAGAAAAAGGGGACAGACAGGGGATAGACCAGGTGGCGCAAACGGTTTCATCACAACCCCAATCCTTATAGCTATCGGCACTATATCTACAGTTATATTAGCCGTTCTCGGCAAGTTGCCTTTGGGTCTATTGCCAATTGTCGGGCTGCCAGTTGGCGGAGAAGCCATTTTTGCTAACGGAAATATTGAATCGCTGTTGGCTATTGGTGTATTGCTGGGGATGGCCAGCTTCACACCTTACCGCCAGACTATTTTGCCTGGTGAGAGGGGAATGAAGTTGCGACATCTGAAAATAAGAGACCTACACCAGCGCACTTTAGAACTGGCTCTGCGGAGATTCAGTGGCGAGGATGTGTCCAGAAAGATAGGCGCGCTGAAACGCAGTATTCGCGCCAGCGGCATTCAAAGGGCTAAAGAAATTATTGGCTTTATCGAGAAAGGTAATGAACCGGCAGCGTTAGCAATTTTGGCCGGCCTTTCCATGAAACTTAAGAAAGGCAGGAAAGAGCTTCTCACACAGCGCTTTGCCCGTCAGAAAACAAGGCCGAAGATTGAAGAAGAAAATGACGGCCAGATTGCTATCTGGATGGGCCGGGTCAGGAAGAAAGGCGGCGCTACAGTTGTTGAGCAGAGGCCGGAAACACGCCGACTTTACCGCTGGCAGCGAATTTTGGATCAGATTTTTGCCCGGCTCGCAGATGATTATCGCTCAATAAAAGAGCTGGCGCAAAAAACTTCTGATATATCTATCCGCCTGCATCAGTTTGCTCCTGAGGAAAAGTCTCCCGAACTTACTCCCTTTATCGAAGAGATAGAAAAGTTAAAAGATTCTTTAAGAGGGGTAAAAATAGAGTCAAAACAGGAAGCCGTTAGGGAAATGCAGATAACCCAGAACTTTCTTAAGGCCAACAAACTCGATTTTGCCTTCGCCAGCTTAAGGGCCGCGTTGACCTTTATTGACCTGCGCCTGGAAGAGATAGATGGCGAAATAGGCAATCTGGAACATTTGCGGTTTAGATTACGCGAGATTGGACAAAGCAGGTTCAGTAGAGTTTCCGAGCAAGCCCAAAGAATTAAGCAATCGCTCTTGAGGAGTAAGTTGAATAAAGCAACCATTGCCAGGTTTAGGGGAGACTTAAGGAAGTTTATTGCTTGGCCTTTCTTAAGCGAGCCGGACTTCATGGGTGTGCGGAATTTAATTACGCGCACTGAAGAATTGCTGGCGGGCTTAAAGGTGCCGCTGGATATTCAACAAAGGCTTTTCCCGGATACAAGCAGAGCAGTAGAACAGCTTGTCGAAAGGCTGGATTTGGTGGCGACAATTGTTGATGAGTCGGCTGCAGCTGCTCGGTTTATGGCCGACTATAACACCTTCCTCAATCAGGTGCATTTGGGTAAGGTTAAAGGATTTGGCGATGACGAGGCAGTATTCAATAAAATCTATCGCGATTGGGCCAAAGATAACGACCTGGTGCGTGGTTCGCCACGTTATTGGCGAGCTCGCCTTTATAAAACCGCCTTTATCTCCGAACGTTCCCCGGTCTTTCACGCCGCTGATACCATCCTTTTAAGCCTTAAGGTGGATAATTTCGGCCGGCTGATCCGTAGTTTACAAAAAAATAAACGCAATAATATTCTAAACGTCATCTTGGTTTTCTTAAACCGAGAGCCCCCGATTACTTATGCCCGGCGTATCCCTGTTAATGAGCGCAATAGTTTCCTTGAAGCAATGATTCAGGCAGCGCGAGAAGACTTTAAATTGGATCAGCAGGCAACACCAGAGGACATCAGTAAACTCTATCGCGCTTTCCAATTACCGCAGCCCGCAGAAGACACACGGTCCGAACTCATCAAGCGTCTTAAGGACGTGCGTAATCCGGAGGGGAGGCTTGAGCTTGCCGAGAAACTCAACCTTGATACTCGGCCCATCCAGGCGGGGTTATTGGACGCTGGCTATGTCGGCCATGACATGGCCATGAAGGAAATCATGAATCCCGATAATCGGGACTTGGTCGCCGTTTACGGGGGCTCGGGTGCTGATATTTCTAATTTTCTCCTCTCAACCAACGCCACCACGGCGTATTTCGTGGACCATGTCAAGGTCCGGACGGCGAAGTTGAGGGAATGGCTTGATCAGTGGAGCAATCGCATTTTTGAACATCTGATACGGAGTTATCTGGCCGATAAGGCAGGGTATGGATTTGGGCGTTCAGAATTGAGAATGAAAGATATTGAAATGAAAGTCATCTCTGAACTCAAGGCCATGGGTGTTCCGAGGAAGAGCATCAAGATACATGAGAAGAAAAAAGAAGGATCCGTTGTATTGGAATTTGACTGGGCTTACCGAGGCCAAAAACCGAAGAGAAGAAAAATCATCTTTTTGAAGGCAGACATCACTCGACCCCGGGCCTACCCGAAGGCTCTCAAGCAGGCTTTAAGTGAAGGGATCGATCTCTATTACCAAAGGGCGGCTTTTGCCGCCGCGTCAAGCTATAAGAAGTTTCTACCCGGGATAGCTAGAAGTGTTCGGAAAAACGGATTCCTCGCCCTCGACGGCGCCTATTACGTTAACGGACATCGCGATATAGAGCCGTCGGATATCCTCTCCCGGATAAAAAGCGTGTCATTCCGATCCCCCGATACGCAAGCATCCATGGAGCTTAACGCGTTTAGAGAAGCTGTCCGGGCGTTACGACACAATGTACATTTTCCGGCGGATCTTCGCGGATATGGTTTCGATCTCAAGCTCTTCCAACGAGTGCCTCACGCCCCATCCGGCGCGCATCTGGCGGAAGATGATGATGCAGATGATATCCAAGAAACATTCGGCCCAGGTGTCAGATTCTATAAGACCCCGAAAAAGAGACTGAAGACTGAAAAAGCAAGTGAAAAAGCTACAGAATCCTCCGGCGCGTGGGTGGCACATTCAAGATACCCAGTGATCGAATATCACGATTTAAGACTTGATGGAGGAAAAAGGTTCGATCAAATCGATAACGCTTGGTTAAAAAAACTCGCAGAAAGAGGAGTAAATGTTTTGTGGCTAAGCGGCGTCTACGAGGACAGTGAATATTCGCAAAAATTAAATGAATATTGGGGACGCAAGAATCATATACGCCAAGTCAGAAGCGCGTTTTCGATTTCGGAGTACACACCCAAAAAGTTATTAGGAGGAAAAGAAGGGTTTGATGATTTAGTTGCCAGGGCCAACGGATTTGGTATCAAAATCGGTTTAGATGTTGTTTTGAATCATCTGGCGCTTGATTCGCCTATTGTTCAAGAGCACCCAGAATATTTCTTGAGTCCAGAAACGACTAACGAAACCATTCATCCAGACCAATGGAACAACTTAGAGCTTGATCCGGCAGATACTTTGTCTAAGGTATTCATACATCCACAATTAAGAAAAGTATTTTATTTTGGTGGAGGAAATCAAACCGATACGCAAAGGGTAATTTGGTTGGATACAATTCAATTTAATTATTTGAATGAAAACATGCGTGCGTACATGAGGAACGTTATTTTTCAGGTTGCAGAAATGACAAACGGAGGAGCCATTCGCTTAGATGCCGTATTTCATTTATTGCGTTTAGAGTACAAAGAGGCATGGTTCAAAGAAATGAGCTGGGAAGAGTTTGATCAAAAATACCCGTTAGGGCATGAGGCTATGAGGCATGTGCTGCAGGAATTAAAGAGGAAGTATCCAAATATTATCTTGATATCCGAATACTTCGGAGGTAGGGGTGACTATATGTTAGAGCTTGGTTTTGACTTTTACTATGAAGGCTATATCCGCGAGGCTCTAATCCATCATGACATTCAGGGTCTAAAGAAGTTCTTAAGCATGATAACCCCAGAACAGAAATTCCGTTTTTTGAAGTATCTTGAAAATCATGACTTGCAAGATCGAATCACTCGGTTGTTAGGTAGGAACGCGGCGAAGGCAGCAACTGTATTATTGTATACACTCCCAGGTGCTTCTTTAGTGATGCATGGTCAATCACACGGACACTCTTTGTGGATGCCAAGCGCTACTTATGTTGATGGGGGAATAGATTTTGGTCCAGAGCAGGATAATGAAGAAATATACGAACTTCACCGAAAACTCGGCATGCTTACATCTAATGATATCTTTAGGAATGGACTGTTTGAGTTAATTCCTTACCGTACAGATGATAATAACCAAAATGTAGTTGTTTTTAAAAGAGAGTGGAAGGGAAAAAGCGCCATTGTTGTCGTCAATTATTCCGATCATTTAACCGGAATAAATGTTGAAGTTGGGGGATTTAGACAGAAATTAAATTTAAGTCCATGGGGCTTTGAGATCATTGAAATTGACGACGCCCGGCTGGCAGCTTTTGAGTCATCCGACTTTGGTGATCATCCAACCTTGCGGAAGTTGCAATGGGTATCTTCGGGAAGATTTGCAGACTGGTATTTCCAAGGTAATGGTTTAAAACGAAATCAGGCGTTTCTGTATCGATCGGCTCAATTTACTCAGATCAGGCTTCTATCCAGACATGGTAGAGCCTCCTTTTCATTAGATCCAAAACATATCGATTTGAAGAACCTAAACGGACCTCAGGGAGGTAGAAGGGAACTCCAAATTCCAACGGATATTATTTTTGTAGCAGAACAAGATCCTAATCACGGTCGTATTGTTAATTTATATTCCCTAAGTGACTTTACCAATGGCCATAATGGTGAGAAGCCAACTCCGATTTCAACCTATGTTTATCCAAAGTCAGATTTCGGTTACGCTGATGATGAATTAAAAGCAAAAGGAACCATGCGGCATCCCCATTTGTTAGCGGCTATGGATGTTGTTAAGGCCGCACGGGGAGACAAACTTCAGAAACTAAAGCGGATAACGAAAGCGAATATCGTTCAAGGCCACAAAAGAGATAAAGACGGATTCGAATCCTATCAAATTATCGTAAAGGTATTTGGCAAAGAAATTACTTTTATGATTCCGTCAAAGCATAAGGAAAAGATTCATGCAGGGGATACGGTGATTGTGCGTGTCGAGAACGACATAAACCAGGGTCAAATCATTCGTATCTATCTGGAAAGAGATTTCCTGAGTTTAAAGAAACCCGAAGTTTTGACCACTTATCAATATCGTGAAAAAACAGCCATTGGCTTTCTTAATAGAAGAGAAGCTCGCAGGTCACTTCAACCCATTGATTTAGCGGCAGCAGATCTCTGGGACTATCATCATGGCAATAAGGACATCAAGCCTGTTCGGGGGAAGTCTATCCGGGTTCCCGTTAATCGATCATATAACAAGAGGACTGGGAATTACCGGGCAACGGCTGATTTATATATATTACCTAAGGAATTTGCTCTTTATCCGAATACTTGGAAGCTGTATGAAGATCGTGAAAAGGAAGGCCGAGTTGGCGAAGCCTCTATTCAAGAGCATCCCGATTATGGTCCGTATATCGAGATCATTGATCCCGTTACGGGAACCGTAATTTCTACTTACTACCGGGACACTCGTGACGGCCGTGAAGAAGCAAAATCAGCGCCTGTTAATTTTGACCGCCTCAAGTTATGGGATTACGTTCTGGAAAATACCAATGTTCACGGTGATCTTATTGCCCCACCAGATGAATACTATGTGGGTTTACCCGTCCCTGAAAGCGGACAACTTCATATAACCGTCAAAGATAAAACCATCTTACCTATGATGACGAGGGTTGCGGGGAAGGATATTGTCCTAGTTGCTATTCCTGATGAGGAAAAGGGATATTTAATAGATGTCCATGTTCAGGAAGAGTATCTCGAGGCCTCAGAGAGTGGTCTTGAGAGAGTACCGGAGTACGTATTAGTTCGCGATATGAACAAGAAAAAACTCGTGATCTCTGATGTGGAATTAGAACGCGTTGCTGAAAAAACTGCACTGAGGAATAGAGAACGGCAGAGAGAACGCGCCAATCAACTTTGGAAGCTTCGCACAACTCAAAGAGAGTACATTGCCTTGAAAAATACAGATCTTGCTATGGGAACCGGGTTAGAGCTAAGAAGAACTGCCGTCTGGCAGCGAAGTATCCAAGGCGAAACAGAATTATCAAATGACGTCAGGATGGAATTGTGGAGGAAAATGCGTCTGGGAGATCTTACCGCAAGAGACGAGTTGATACGTTCATTTATCCCTTATGTCAATGATGTTGTTGCAAGGCATACCCGCGATAGCGGCAGCGATTATGAAGCGGAGTTAATTCAGTTGGGCAATCTAATCGTTATTGAAAGACTTGACTCATGGGAACCAGAATCTGAGGTGGCGTTCGTCAACACAGAAGGATTAACGGTGTCTGCTTATGTAGAGGATGACTTATTCGGGAAAATCAAAAGTCGTGATCACGCTCAGAGTAAACCTATAGCTTTTAATTCGCAAGAACACCGTAAGGGTGATGATTTAAGTCTATTAAAGTTAATTCCTTCTATTTCTATCAGTGATGATGTCGGCCAGTTTGGTGGTGACGGTGCGCGGTTGCCCGATGAAGAGACTCGCGAACAAAGCCATATTGGCAAGCTTGATTTGGGGCCAGGCAGGTTTGGCGAAACACGACTAGCTCAAGGGAGTGTGCATATAAAAAGTACTGTTAGCGGGGGCTATGAGGTAAGGATTTACGGATTCCCTGAAAAATATCGAGGATATAGCGCGCGGATTGAGGATTATCTGACCAAGATAGCTAATATGTATAGTCCGGGATTTTTGCTTAATCTGCAGACTATAGAGGTATGGCGAGATTTACCTTCAGCAGCTGACTTTGGCTCAGGGACAGTGCGTCTTGATGAGGGCCTGTTTAAAACTTCTTCAGAGGCACTCTTACAGGAGAACATCTGGCACGAAATGAAGACCAGCCTGTTGAATTTAATCGAACCAAACCGGGGAATAAGAGAAGTAGTGGCTACTGTAGAAAGTGTCCGAAATTTCTCTAGTCCGCGTTCATCTGGAGAGGAACGGTTTTCCCAGGCCCAAGAAAAACAGAATAGAGAGGTCTATCAATCTGCGGTATTGGCTGCGCTGGGCAATGGCAAATATAGATTAGAATCGTATCTTCTGGATATATATAAGCGAAAAGTCGTTGCCCTGGATAAACAGAGTGAAAGAAAGTTGATCGGAAAAGTTATCCGTAGCATCATTAGGCAAGCCCGTTATAAAGCAGAACAAGAGCTTCTGCGAGGCGATAGCCGTATTCAGGCCAGAGGATCGATAAATGTTATCCGCGAGGTCTTAACGCGCTTAGCTATATTAGAAATGAATAGCGATATACTCTTTTATATTTGGCAAGAACCAGAAGTAAATCAATGGTCAAATGTGTTAGAAATCCTCGCTTTAGACAAAGGGCAGGCAGATGAACTGCTGCGCGCCTACATCCAGCGTGGGGAGATTGAGTTGCACAAACATATTAGTGTTATAGGCGACAGAAAGGTTGTGGCCGATGCTTTATTGAAGTTAATGCAGTTTAAAGAAAGACAGTTGATTGAGCAGATAAAAGACGCGCTTGAGTTTGAGGAATTAAGAGAAATGGATGCGGTCTTTAGGGGAGTAAAAGAGGCGCCGTCTTTAGTATTTGACCGGGCGATGGCCAAAGTCGAGGCAGTGTCCAGAGCTAAAGATGTTCGCGGGTATAGCCTTCGGTTAGCTTTCTGGGTTAGGGCCGCCTTGCGTTTAAAAATATTTCCGCTTGAGCCTGAAGCTTCTCCTGTAGGCAGAAGAGAGCCTTCTGACTCTGATATATTAGGTTGGCTTGATGAAGCGGAGACATTTACGCGGCGCCTTGAAGCAGCTCCCCGGAAGCATCCCGAAGATGTCCGCCTGATGTTGCTGCAAATATTAAAGAAGGTGCGTAGGCAGATAAAACCAGAAGCGGGCTCAGACGCAGAGAAAGTCTTGAAACATCTTGAGAAGATTTACGCTGAAGGTAAGGCAATCTCCCTTCAAGACCAACGCGTTGTGGCCATCAAGGTTGTGCCTGTTGAATGGAAAACTAAAGCAGGCGAACCGACTGATAGTTTTGAGATTGCTGGCAAGCCTGTCCAATATTATCTCCATCGCACCCATGAGGCAGGAGAGCCAGCTTATAATCTATACATACCTTTTATTGCTTTGAAGAAAAAGGCTAGAGTTAAAGAGTCCCGTGGGCGGTTGTTTATGGAAATCAGTAAAAGGCTTCTGCCGATTATTTCCGACATAGATATTCGCTGCCTTTTAGGCAGAAAGCCAGATGCGGAGACAGTAACCCGGCAGATTAGAACAAGTCCTCAAGCTGTTTCTGCCAAAGAAGTTAATGCTCGTTTGCTGGCTCAGCTGAAGGTGTTCAGTCAAGGAGCTAGCCTGATAAAACAAGTTAGCCAGACAACAAGGTTGGCGATATCCTGGCTGATCGAGATTTATGCCGGCCGGCCGGCAAACGTCGTTAGCGGTAACGATATTATAATGAAAGCTGAGGTGAGGATTATTCCTGTAGAATGGCCGCAGCCTCGATTTAATATTCCCGGGAAAGACCCGACAGTATTTGATATTGAGCGTATTTCCGGGTTCGTGGCGGGAGAATTAGTGATAATTATACGTATGCCTCTTGCTTACTGGGAGAAGACCTCTACCGAGCTCTTATTTAGAGAACTAAGCGCGCAGATTGTTGCCCAGATCAGTGAAAAAACCCCAGAAGAAATTAGACCTATTTTCCAATCTCCCGGAAGAAAGCAAAACTTAAGCGAGGGCTCCCCAGCCCTTCTGTTACCCTTTGCATTGGAAGGAAATGAGTTAGGGATAAGTTTGGCCTTGCTGGGTCTAGGTTTAATAGGCTTATCGGTTTACTTAATCTATAACTTTGGAGGAAAGATTTTAAACTGGTGGCCGCGAAGGCTCCCAATTCTCTTGGCGGATAAGCCGGGAAGCGATAGCACTATTCAGGCAATCAGGGTAATGATTAAGCAGTTCTTCAAGAAAGATGCTAACTTGCTTGGCCGCAGCACGTTTGGAGTCGGAGACGATATCTTAAAGCTCAGGAGGTTGATTAGACGAAAAAAACCAGCAGTGATTCTCATTCGCTCAGGGACTAAGGCATTTAAAGATCCCGGTTTTGTGAACTGGGCCGCAGAAAAAGGCGTCCGTGCTATCATTCGAATGGGAGCAGGCGTAGATAATGTTGACCGGGAAGCTACAACTACGGCAGGGATTTCTTTGATTCGCACGCACGGCAATGCTAATTCGGTCGCCAATCTTTCATTTCGGTTTTTAATTGCTGCTTTAGCGCAAGAGGCGCGCGCTGAAGATACTGAACAGGATTTTGCTGAAAGTCCTCCTTGGCGCAGCATCTTCGACGTTCCTTTAGAGCAATTTCTGCAAGCCCTGGAAAAATCAAGTAAGGCCGGCCGAGGAGAGATGACAGCGGAACAAAAACAGAAAGTATTTTCTTCTTACTCCCCAGATCAAGCAGCGAATATTCTATCCCGGCTTGAGGGCAAGACAATAGGCCTGGTTGGGTTCGGAACTATAGCCCAGCTTTTAGCCCGGAAATTAAATGATATACGGAAACAGACGGGGATTCCTTTTTCGATTATGGCCACTTCGCCCAAATTGGATAAAGCTGATCCGGAAAAAATCAAGGCAGCTGAGGATATAGGTGTTGGGCATCCGGGAGAAGAGCAGGTTTTAAGGAAATCTTATATCCTTTCATTTCATTTACCGGCAGGAAAGGAACCTTATTTTAACCAAGAAAAATTAAGGACAGCAGCACAGGCTAAAATCCTGATTAATACAGCGCGTCAGGCAGTTATAGATTCCGCTGTCTGGGAAGAATTCTTTTCT
>JAMXCY010000135.1 GCA_024543015.1 Candidatus Omnitrophota bacterium
CGCGAAAATTCGCTCAAGAAGCACATCGCTTGGGTTTTACAATTCACGGGTGTTTCATGATAGGCGCCCCTGGGGAGACGAGGGAATCTGCACAGAAGACCATTGATTTCGCCAAGTCCCTCCCCGTGGATACAGTCCAGTTTTCCGGCATTTGTGTCTATCCTGGAACAGAGATGTATAATTGGGCAAAGGAGAATGGATATCTTCTTCCCAAAGATTGGAAAGAGTGGGTGAGCGAGGATTACGAACAGATGACCCTCCTCAGTTATCCTCAGTTAAGCAAGAAAGATATCGATGATTTTATTGACAAAGGTTTGAGAGAATTCTACCTAAGGCCAACACAGATTTTGAAGATGGCTTTGAATATCAAGACCTTCGCTGATTTGAAAAGGAAGATATTCGGCTTGGAAAGTTTTGTGGATTATTTTAGAAAGAAATAAGACACTGTTCATTCAATCTTTGATGGAAAAGAGCTCAAGTCGTGCATAACTCTTTATTATTTAAGCACTTAGGGGAAGATGCCTGCTTTCCCTCGCAGGCTGTCGAGATGGATATTAATGCCCGTATGCGCCACCATTGGCTCTTGAAACCTCGGTATCCCATTCCTCTCAGCTCTCAAGGAGACCGAATAAGCAAATTTCCAGTGAACAGTGCCATATATACCGAATGAAAGCCGAGACTTAACATGAAAAACATTTTATTGATTCATGCGTCTAAGAAGGTTTTACTGAAAAGAGACAATCTTTTTACAAATGAGTCATTGACCCCCTCGTTAGGCCTTGCCAGTATATCTGCGCATTGTAGACAGCATGACATAAATTCTAAAATTATAGATTTGCGTCTTCCTCATCGAACACTCAACGATGTCATAACTTATATAGAAGAAAATAGGCCTATCTTGGTAGGCATAACTGCCTTTACCAGCGAGATTGCATCTGCGGGTAAAGTGGCGAAACTCATTAAGCAACAGTTTCCCAAGACTATTATTGTTGTAGGCGGCCCCCATCCCTCTGCAATTCCCATTGAGACTTTGCAAGAGTTTTGCGATTTTGATATCGCAGTTGTAGGGGAGGGCGAAGAGACTATTGTGGAACTTGTTAATGCTCTCGATGGCGGCACGGTCGATAATCTTAAAGACATCAGAGGAATTGCAGGCACAATAAACTCAGAAATCAGACTCAGCTTACCCAGGGGACCTATTCATGACATTAACGTTCTTCCCTTTCCAGCATGGGATTTATTTGAATTAGAATATTATACCAACGTATTTCCAGTTAGTGCTTCTCGAGGGTGTCCCTATTCCTGTTATTTCTGTAATCCAAACTATTTGGGGAAAAAGGTTCGCATTAGAACTTTCAGTAGAGTGGTTGATGAGGTTGAATGGCTTGTGGAAAAATATGGTGTAAGGAAAATTCAGTTTGCGGATGCTACCTTAAGCTTGCTAAAGAAATCTGCAATTCAAATGTGCGATGAATTGATTAAAAGAGGATTAAATAAAAGAATCGAGTGGGATTGTGAAACCAGAGCCGATAGCGTCAATGAGCAGCTATTAGAGAGAATGAAAGAAGCAGGTTGCCGATGGCTTGCTTTAGGAGTCGAAACTGGAAATGAACGAATCTTGGAAGTTGTGAGCAAAAAAGGAGAAAACAAGGAACAGATAAGGCAAGCAGTAAAGATGGCCAAGAAGGTTGGCATTAAAGTTCGATGTTTCTTCATCTTAGGACATTATGGCGAGACCGTAGACACAATCAAAGAAACAATAAATTTCGCCTTGGAACTTAACCCTGACGCATTGTCTTTTGGTTTGATGGTTCCTAATCCAGGAACAGAGATTAGAAAACTGGCCGAGCAGAGAACGGGAGGATTAAGGATACTTCATAATCGCTGGGAAGACTACAATCAATTTAATTATAGTTGTTACGAATTAGACAATCTGCCCTTGAAGGAGCTCAAAAAGTGGCAATCTAATGCCTATTTTTCTTTTTATATACGTCACCCCCTTAAAGCAATCGGGCTATTCTTGGATAAATCAAGCTATAATTATAATATAAAGGCTCTTCTCAAGATCCCGCTAATGCTTTTGATCAGAAAGTTGAAAAAATGAAAGCGAACCACTCCTTTATGCCTTTGGAGCTGAAAATGTACAACCAATGCCCCAATATCAATATCTTCCTACATCTACTATGCCTGGGGAACCTGCAGAAGTTACTAAAATTAGTGCGCACGGCAGCCGGGTTGCTACATCGAGCCGACCGGCGAATTGTCGGGGTCCTCTCCTGACCAGCCGCGGGTCTGCGGTTTGATGACCGGCGGAATTTCCCATATCGTCGCCACCGAATTCTCGAAAACTTTCTGCATCGATTTCCACGCATTTAATTTGTCAAGAAACGAACTTGGATAGTCCGGCAGACGGCGTTCGTGACGGTCGTCATACACACGCGCCCTCTCGACAAATACATAGTCAATCCCGTTGGCCTTGAAGATTGTGACGGCCTCCGACTCGTTCGCCTCCCACAGAAGATACCCTATCTCCGGCAAGGACGACTCCGAGTGCCAGATGGCTCGTCGGCCGGTTTGCGGCACCATGGCAGCGCTCAGGCACATAAGGCCGGCATCGGGCTTTGTATTATCACGAACCCACCGATAAGCCTCCAGCATAGGGGGGGGGAGTCTACGCTGAATTAGCATGTAGGCCTCGGTTACCGCAAACTGTGCCATACAGCCAATCACAACGAGGGTGAGCAAGCGACGGGCTTTCAGGCTGCAGATTGCCTTGGCGCTTAGCAGGCAGAGCATCGGGAAAATCGGCGCTAGATATCGTACCCCCAAATGGCCCCAGAAGAAATACAAAAACAGCGGCATATAGAATGCTATTGGAACAGCAACAAGCCAGTCACGCTTATCCACCGGGCGGCGCCAGGCGTATAACACAAAACCGCCCAGCAGGGGAATTCCCAAATAGCGGATAACAGATAATGGATGATACCGGACGCTTGATGGATGGACGAAAGCGACAGGTGGGGCCTCGCTGATATCAACGGCGGGTGCAGGGCCAGGGGCGT
>JAMXCY010000136.1 GCA_024543015.1 Candidatus Omnitrophota bacterium
AATCTGTGTTCTGTGTTTTATAATCGCTGCTTTTTCCGCAGCTATTTTTGCTAAGGTCTTACCCAAAACCTGCGTGTGTTCGTGACTGATGGGCGTAATCGCGGAAACTAAAGAACAAGCCACATTAGTGGCATCCACCCTGCCGCCGATACCGGTCTCTAAAACTACAAAGTCACATTTTTTCTCTTTAAAATATAAGAATCCTAAAGCTGTAAGAATCTCGTAGTAGCTTAAAGTTCCTAACTTTGTTTCTCGCAATTTTTCTGTGTAAGGTCTTATTCTTTCTATTATTCCAGAGAAGCCTTTTTTAGAAATTTTTTCTTTCTCTATCAACTGTTTACTGTCAATTCTCAACTGCAGTATTCTAATCCTTTCCCTGAGATCCACCAAATGCGGAGAGGTATAAAGCCCGACCTTAAATCCAGCCTCACTTAAAATATGCGCTAAAAAGGCGCAGGTAGAACCCTTACCCTTGCTTCCGGCAATATGAATAATTCGCAAACCTTCTTGAGGATTGCCTAAAGATTGCAGAAGCCTCCTTATTCTCTCTAATTTGAAACAAGACCGGTAAGGATAGAGATTGGACCGTTCGTAATTAACGAAGGAGTTAAGATAGTCTAGCGCCTGAGGGTAACTCATGCTTAATCAAATAATCCATTAATTGCCAGCCTTGAGAAAAATTTAATTTGCTTTGGCGAGCTTGCGATTCATTAAATGCGCTAATCTCATCTTTTGTTACACCCTGGCCGTATAAAGCAAAAAAGATGGGTTCTGAAGTATGCGTTTTCAGGGGGATGGGGGTATAATGGTCGGATAAAACTAAAATCCTGAAATCAGTCTGGTTTTGAAAATGTCCCAATATCTGCCCAACTACCTGGCTGTCAAATCTTTCAATGGCGGTTATCTTGGCGCGCAAATCGCCATTATGGCCTGCTTCATCAGGCGCCTCCACATGAATAAAGATAAAATCCTTGACTTTCAAGGAATCTATTCCATATTTGCCCTTGGCCAGGTAATCGGTATCATAATATCCGGTGGCCCCCGGAACATCAATCGGAGTCAGGCCGATCATTTTGCCTATGCCTTTAATCAAATCTACTGCCGAAATAATCGAACCATCTACTCCGTACTTCTCTCTGAATTTGGGCAGGTCTAAGTGTTTTCCCTGGCCCCAGAGCCAGATCGAATTAGCCGGATTCTCTTTTAAGTCAACTCGCACCTTATTAATTTCATGTTTTTCCAAAAAACTTGCCGCGCGCTGCATTAAATCAATTAGAAATTCTGAGTTTTTTCCCCGGGGAAGATGCTTGGATATGCTTTTTCCTGTAATATCATGCGGGGGTGAGCATTTGACTTTTAACAAAGATGGTTCTAAATCTTTAGTTATCATTAGGTGCCTGTAACTTACTCCGGGATAGAACCTCAGCGTATCCGTCCCTAAATGCTTACCCAGACCTTTGATCAGAATATGTGCTTCCTTATTAGCAATATGGCCGGCACTGTAATCTAACATCTTATCGTCACCGCTGGTTACCAGATTGCAGCGAAAGGCCACTTCATCCTGCGCAAGCTTAATGCCCATATTTACGGCCTCTAAAGGACCACGGCCGCTGTAGAACTTTGCCGGGTCATAGCCTAATATAGAAAGGTTGGCCACATCACTGGCCGGAGCCATCCGCTCAGGTATCGTCTTGGCCCAACCAACCTGGCCACCTTTGGCAAGGGAATCCATGTGGGGAGTCTTGGCCACCTCAAGAGGGGTCTTACCTTGCAACTCCTCCAGCGGATAATCAGCCATCCCGTCGCCAACTAAAACAATGTACTTCATAACTATAATCCAATCTCCTTGACTACTGCTTTCAGATTTACTGCTAAAGTTTTAGGTTTTTTGATTGCGGCTATTGCACAGTCCGGGTCTTTCAGGCCGTGGCCAGTCAATACGCACACGATTCGTATCTCGCCTGCCTGCCGGCCAAGTATTTCGTTTTTAAAAAAACCTTGTTTAGCCATCTTTAATAGGCCGGCAACAGAAGCAGCGGATGCCGGTTCCACAAAAATGCCTTCTTTTACCGCTAAGAATTTATAAGCAGAGATAATTTCCTGATCCGAAACTATATCAATTAAACCGCCGGATTCATCTCGCGCGGCCTCCGCTTTTTCCCAGCTGGCCGGATTGCCAATTTTTATGGCGGAAGCCACAGTCTGCGGTTTTTTGACAATTTTTTTGCGCACAATAGGTGCTGCGCCTTCGGCTTGAAAGCCGCAAATCTTCGGCAAGCGCGTAATTTTACCCAGCTGTTTATATTCTTGATATCCCTTCCAATAAGCAGTGATATTGCCGGCGTTACCCACAGGAATAAAGTGATAATCCGGGGCCACTCCTAAAACATCGCAGATTTCAAAAGCAGCAGTCTTCTGCCCTTCGATCCTATTGGGATTGAGCGAATTAACCAGGGTAATGGGATATTCAGCGGTAATCTCGCGCACTAATTTAAGGCAATCGTCAAAATTTCCGTCGATGGCGATAACTTTGGGCCCGTGGATCAGGGCCTGAGCTAGTTTTCCCAAAGCGATTGCGCCTTTGGGAATGAGGACCACACACTGCAGCGAGGCAATCGCGGCATACGCTGCTGCGGAGGCAGAGGTGTTGCCCGTAGATGCGCAAATCACAGCTGCGACACCATCTTCTTTTGCTTTGGAGACAGCAACCGTCATTCCTCTATCTTTAAAAGAGCCAGTGGGGTTGAGGCCTTCATATTTAAGATAAACTTCTACCTTCTGGCCAACGATTTTACTTAATGATTTAGATAAAAGCAGAGGGGTATTGCCCTCTTGTAAAGTAATGATCGGGGTATTTTTTGTAACAGGTAGATGCTGCCTGTATCTTTTAATTACTCCCTGATAATTCATAGTTGTTCCACTCTTATCGCCACAGTCTTCTTTTTGATGCTGTCTAAGCGGTCTATCTTCTCTAAAGCCAATCGGATTGAACGCTCAGTAGCCTCATGAGTCATCATCACCACAGGAACAATTTTGGTG
>JAMXCY010000137.1 GCA_024543015.1 Candidatus Omnitrophota bacterium
CTGTGCACGCTGTAGCGGTGAGGGAAAAACAATTCAGACTCCCTGCGCTAAATGCCGGGGCACAGGTAGAGTAAAGCAAGAAAGAAAAATTCGGATTCAGGTGCCGGCCGGCGCAGATACCGGTTTAAGACTGCGTGTTAGCGGCGAGGGAGAAGCCGGTGCAAGAGGCGGCCCCTCGGGAGACCTGTATGTGGATATCTATGTTCAGCCGGATGAAATCTTTGAGCGCCATGGCCAGAATCTTCTTTGCGAGGTGCCAATCAGTTTTACTCAAGCGGCCTTAGGCGCGGAGATAGAGGTACCCACCTTAAACGGCAAGGTGAAGATGCGCGTGCCTTCGGGAACACAGAGCGGAAAATTATTCCGCTTAAGAGGTAAAGGTATTTCCGATGTGCATGGATATGGCAAGGGGGATGAGCTGGTCAGGGTAAACGTAGAGACACCTACGGGATTAAACGCTAAGCAGAGAAAGCTACTCCAGGAATTTGCCAAGGAGTGTGGAGAAGAAGTCAATCCGCTAAGCCGCTCGTTTGTGGAAAAAGTTAAAAAGTTGTTCAAATAGACCAAGAGCATGCCGACGTACGAATATAAATGTAAAAAGTGCAAACATAAGTTTGACGCCTTTCAGCAAATTACGGCAAAACCTTTAAAGAGCTGCCCGGAATGTAAAGGGCCGGTGTATCGTCTGATTAGCTCCGGAGCTGGATTTATCTTTAAGGGTTCCGGTTTCTACACAACTGATTACAGAAGTAAAGAATATAAAGAGAAACAAAGCCAAGAAACCAAGGCCAAAGGTCCATGTCCTGCTTCTGACAATAATCAGGCATGCAAAAAGTGCCCTCTGAAGAAAAATGGGCAATAAAAGCGACTATATTCATTTTTCCAGATTCTGGCTGCCCGTATATCTCTATGCCGCTTTGATATTTATCTATTCATCGCTATCTTCACCAGTTGGGATACCTAAGATATTATACGCAGATAAATTACTGCATTTTATAGAATATGCTATACTGGCATACTTGCTTGCCCGCGCGGCAAAACATTCTTCATCTTCACGATTAAGGGCAGATTTCCGTATCTTTGCTGTATATATAGCCGTTCTTTACGGCTTAAGCGATGAGTTTCACCAATATTTTGTTCCTGGGCGGGAACCAGAGATCTTAGACCTATTAGCAGATGGTTTAGGTGCTTTTCTCGGTCAACTTATGGTGAAGGGTTAAATTATGCCTGATATTCGCGCTTTTTGCGGCATCCTTTACAATCCCAAGAAGATAAAAGACTTAAAGTACGTAGTCACCGAACCTTACGACGTGATTAGCCCCGCGCAACAGAGGGACTACTACAATACCCATCCCCATAACATCATCCGCCTTATTCTGGGGAGACATTATTCCGGTGATAATCACAAAAACAATCAATATACAAGGGCTAAAAGATTTTTCATTGATTGGCTAAAAAAGGAGATCTTGCTGCGTGACGAAGAGCCGGCTATCTATATTTATGCGCAAAGTTTTTCCCATAACAACAGAAGAAGGGCGCGCACAGGATTTATCATTTTGTTAAAACTGGAAGATTTTGCCAAAAATACCGTTTTGCCCCACGAAAACATATTTTCCCAACCTGTGCATGAGCGCCTGGAGCTTTTAAAGGTTACGCGCGCCAACTTAAGCCCTATCTTTGCCTTATTTTCCGAACCACAAGGAAGAATAAACAAACTATTGAGCCAGCATAAAAGAGACCATCGGCCCTATATTACGCTCAAAAAAGATAAAATCACCCATAAGTTGTGGCGGATGAGCAATAAGAGAAAGATTGCCGCGATAAAAAAACTGCTTAAAGGTAAACAGATTTTTATTGCCGATGGACATCATCGCTATGAGTCGGCGTTAAATTATAAGATGTACATGCAAAGAAAGAAAAGCCGGCTGCATCGATCGGCCCCATTTAATTACGTAATGACTTATTTGGTGGCCACAGCCGACCCGGGGCTAACTATTTTACCTACTCACCGGGTGATAAAGATTAAAGGTCCCTTTAACAGGGATGAATCAATTAGCAATTTAAGCAAGCCCTTTGAGGTGCATAAGTTTTCTTCATTCGATAAGATGTTTTCTTATATGCGCCAGAGCAAAAGCAGCCGTATCTTTAGTGCTTACTTCGGGAAAAATAGATTTTACGGGTTAAGATTAAAAGATCCCAAAGGCGTTTATAAGCTGATAGACCAGAAGAGCCCCGGGTTGCTTAAGGACCTGGACGTAACTATCCTGCACAGCCTGATTATCGAACAGATTTTGAATATAGGGTCTTTAGAGGAGAGTATCTATTACACCATGAATGCCCAGGAGGCCATCAAGTTGGTTGATCAGGATGAATACCAGCTGGCCTTTTTCCTTAAAGCCACAAAGCTTGCCCAGGTACAAAGGATGGCCAAAGCCGGGCAAAGGATGCCGCATAAAACTACTTATTTTTATCCCAAGCTGCTTACTGGTTTAGTAATCAATCAGTTAGGAACAAAGGATTAAAAATGCCGCTGTTCGGCAAGGGTAAATATACGCTTGTTAAGCTGGTAAAGAAAAAAGATATCCCCCATGGGCTTTGGACAAAATGCCCTGACTGCGGGGAGCTTATTTATAATAAGGCCTTGAAAGAAGGCTTAACGGTTTGTCAAAAGTGTAATTATCATTTTACCCTGAGTGCTCAGGAAAGAATCACTTTATTGATAGATAAAGGAAGTTTTGAAGAACTGGAATCACAAATAAGGCCTGTTGATCCGCTTGACTTTAAGGGCCCCAAGGATTATAAGCACAAACTGGTGGAGGAGAAGAAAAAGACAAATTTATTCGATGCCTGTATAGTGGGAGTCGGACGCATCAATAAGAAAAAATTAGTCTTTGCAGTGACTGATTCGCGTTTTATGATGGGCTCAATGGGTTCTGTGGTAGGGGAGAAGTTGACCCGGGTGATAGAGCTGGCCACAAAGTCGAAACTACCTTTAGT
>JAMXCY010000138.1 GCA_024543015.1 Candidatus Omnitrophota bacterium
AAAAACTACATGGAGCAAAATATAGAATAATTAATGACCGCATTGAAGCTGGTACTTATATTTTAGCCTGTGCAATTACCAGGGGAGAAATAAAAATAGAAGGCGCCTGTATCAGTCATTTAGGCGCTTTAGTTGATAAACTAAGGGATGTGGGAGTAACAATCAGAAGTGCGGGCAATACTATTTTTGTCAAGGCCAAAGGAAAGCTTAAAGCCATCGATGTTACTACATTGCCTTTTCCGGGATTTCCCACGGACCTGCAGGCGCAGATGATGGCCTTAATGTGCGTAGCAGACGGTATCAGTGTGATTACGGAGAAGATTTACCCAGAGAGGTTTATGCACATTAGTGAATTAAACCGAATGGGCGCCCAGATTATGAAAGAGGCATCAAGCTCTATTATTAAAGGTGTGCCTAAATTAAGCGGGGCACCGGTGATGGCTTCTGACTTGCGCGCTTCGGCAGCATTAGTATTGGCGGGGCTGGTGGCTTCTGGTAGAACCGAGATTGCGCGAGTTTATCATTTAGATAGAGGATATCACAATTTAGAAAATAAGCTTTCTAAGTTAGGAGCAAAAATCTGGCGAGAGAAGGATAAATAAAAAGGGAGGTACCATGGCAGTAGTAATAAGGTTAAAGAGGTTGGGTACAAAGAAAAAGCCGCACTCAAGGATTATTGTCTGCGAGTCAACGAAACCCCGCGATGCGCGGGCAATTGCGGAAATCGGTTGTTACGACCCCTCAAAAAATCCGCCTTTGGTGGAAATCGACAAGGCCAAGGCAGAGAAGTGGCTGAAATCAGGGGCGCGCCCTTCGGATACCGTGAGAAGCATTTTTAAGAAGCAGGGCATTATTTAGTTTAATGTCGAATGTAATAACCAGATGAAAATAGACATTATCACTATTTTTCCCAAGATGTTTGCGCCGGTGTTAAATGAATCCATCATCAAGCGGGCGCAGGGGAAAGGACTGTTAAAGATAAAAGTGCATGATTTGAGGGATTACACCCGGGATAAGCATCGCAAGGTTGACGACCGGCCTTTTGGCGGCGGGCCAGGAATGGTATTTAGGCCGGAACCGATTTTTCGAGCGGTAGAAAAAATAGTCGCTAGTGGTAAAAAGCCTTCCCGAAGTAGAAAATGCAACCCAAAAGTTATTTTGCTTACTCCCCAGGGTAAAAAATTAGACCAAACTATGGTTAAGAAGTTGTCGCGGTGCAGGCATCTTATTCTTATCTGCGGTCATTATGAAGGAGTCGATGAGCGGGTACGCAAAAACTTAGTAACGGACCAAGTCTCCATTGGAGATTATGTATTGACTTGCGGCGAGTTGCCGGCAATGGTCTTGGTGGATAGTGTGGCGCGACTTATCCCTAAGGTGTTAGGTAAGGATGAATCCACGCATTCGGAATCATTCGCTTGCGGCTTATTGGAATATCCGCAATATACCCGGCCGGCAGTATTTCGCAGGATGGCCGCGCCAAAAGTTCTTTTATCCGGCAATCATAAATTGATTGAGAAGTGGCGCAAAGAAATGGCCTTAAAAGTAACTAAAAGAAGAAGTCAGTATATGCTAAAATATATAAAATTGAAAAATTGGGGGACAGAAAATGAAAAAGATTGATTTAGTTGAATCAGCTTATCTTAAAAAGGACATTCCTAAATTCAAAACAGGGGATACGCTGCGGGTATATGTGAAGATTAAAGAGGAAGAAAAGATGCGCATCCAGGCCTTTGAGGGGGTAGCGATAGCCAGACGCGGCAGAGGTATAAAGACAACGTTTACCGTCCGCAAGGTCTCTTACGGAGAAGGCGTAGAAAGAATATTTCTTTTGCACTCTCCGTTAATTGAGAAAATAGAAGTAGTCCGGACAGGCAAGACAAGGCGAGCAAAACTTTATTATCTTAGAAAAAAAATAGGGAAGAGGTCAAAGGTTGCGCAAAACTTGGAAGCAGCATAACCTAAAGTTACAAAAGTTTGAGCGAGGCCTCTTACCCAGAAAGTACAAGATAATAGCCGGGGTAGATGAGGCTGGGCGCGGGCCTTTGGCTGGTCCGGTGGTAGCCTGCGCGGTTATCGTAAAAGAAAAATCATTTACAGCTAAAATCTTTGATTCTAAAAGACTTTCTTTCTCTGCTCGACAAAGAGCATTTGCGGAGATAAATAAAAAAGCGCATGTAGGGGTAGGGATAGTCGACAGAGGAATAATCGACAGAAACAATATCTTACAAGCGACCATAATAGCGATAAATAAAGCCTTGGATAATTTGGGCCTAAAACCGCAATATTTATTAGTGGACGGAAGATTCAAAAAAGGACTTTTTCCTTATCCTTCTCAGAATGTAATAAAAGGTGATTACCGCTGTTTTTCTATTGCCTGTGCCTCGATTGTAGCGAAAGTAGTCAGAGATAATTTAATGTCTTATTATTCGACTATTTATCCTCGATACGGTTTTGACCGTAACCGCGGTTACTGTACCAGCGGACACGTTCAGGCGATTAAAAGATACGGCCCATCTCCTATTCATCGCCGCAGTTTCCGCCCGATTCGCAAGGATAATTAGTTGATGAATCAAATAAAGGAGGTGAAAAAAATGGAGGAGAAAAGAATAGGCGTGATTGCCCATTATTACGGGCACCTTGGCGTGGGGATTATCAAGATTGAGGCCGAAGGCATAAAGGTTGGTGATACGCTGCACTTTAAAGGCCATACCAGCGACTTTCAGCAAACTGTAGATTCGATGCAAGTTGAGCATAAAGATGTCCAGGAGGCCAAGGTCGGTGATCTGGTGGGCGCAAAGGTTAATGAACACGTCCGCGAACACGATGAGGTGTTTAAAGTTATTGCTTAACCTTAACTAAATTACCCCTTTAAAAAACGGCAAAAATTATATTTGAAACTTATCTTACCAAGAAAATTATGTCTATTGCAACTGATAAGATTGTTCTGGACCTAGAGACCAAAAAAGGTTTTGATGAAGT
>JAMXCY010000139.1 GCA_024543015.1 Candidatus Omnitrophota bacterium
AAATAGGCTCAAGCCCCCAGGCCTTAAGGAAGAAAGTGGTTTCCAGAGGTGGAACTACCGAAGCTGCTTTCGCTGTGTTCAAAAGAAAAGGATTGGATCAGATTTTGGCTTCGGCATTTAAAGCAGCAGCCAAAAGAGCCAAACAACTGCAAGGATAGAATAATATAAGGATGGGACAATGGCTAAGATTGGTATTATCGGTGGTAGCGGCCTTTACGATATAGAAGGCATAACAGTAACTAAGAAAACCCAATTGGATACACCCTTTGGCAAGCCTTCAGATGAATTTACGCTGGGCAATTTAGAAGGTAAGGAAATTGTTTTTTTACCCCGTCATGGTAGAGGACATAAGATTCTTCCCAGCGAACTTAACTACCGAGCTAATATTTATGGAATGAAAAAGTTGGGCGTAGAAAGGATTATTTCCGTTTCCGCCGTAGGCAGTTTTAAAGAAGAGGTCAAACCCCGGGACTTTTTGCTTCCCGACCAGTTTGTAGACCGGACGAATCAGGCCCGCAAGACCACCTTTTTTGGAGATGGCGTCGTAGCACACATAGGTTTTGCTGAACCCACCTGTAGCGTATTGATCAAGACGCTTTTTGAATCCGCAAAAGGTTTGAAGATACCCATACATCTTAAAGGCACTTATTTAAATATGGAAGGCCCGGCCTTTTCTACGCGTGCTGAGTCCCATCTTTATAAAAGCTGGGGGATGGAGGTGATCGGCATGACCAATATGCCCGAGGCCAGACTTGCCCGGGAAGCGGAAATTTGCTATGCTACCCTGGCGATGGTTACTGACTATGATTGCTGGCATGCCGAAGAAGAAGTGGTTAACGCCGATTTAATTGTTCAAAATATGAAAAATAATATCCAGAACGTTAAAAGATTGCTCAAATCCGCTATTGCTAAGGTGCCCGAGAGAAGAGATTGTCCCTGTGCCCAGGCATTAAAAGGGGCGATTATTACTTCGGCAGAAGACATTTCTGAGGAAAATAGAAAAAAGTTAGATATTATTATTGGTAAATATATATGAGCTACAAGGATACCTTAAACTTACCGCAAACCAAATTTTCCATGCAGGCAAAACTTAAAAACCTGGAGAGTGAGATGTTGGACTTTTGGGAAAAACAAGACATATATAGCTTAGTTAGGAAGCACTCAGCTGGGCGCCCAAAGTTTATTTTACATGATGGCCCACCATATGCCAATGGCGACATTCATGCCGGTCACGCCTTAAATAAAATCCTTAAAGACATTGTGATCAAATATAAGATAATGCAGGGGTTTGACACTCCCTTTGTTCCGGGCTGGGATTGCCATGGCCTGCCTGTAGAACATCAGCTCCTTAAGCAGTTAGGGATTAGTAAACACGAGATTGATAAGGTGGAGTTTAGAAAGAAGGCAAAAGAATTTGCCCTTAAATTTGTAGATATCCAAAAGAAACAATTTAAAAAGCTAGGCTTAATTGCCGATTGGCAAAAGCCTTATTTAACTTTAGATTTTGCTTACGAGGCCGAAATCGTCCGTGCCTTTGCCAGATTAGTAAAGAATAAATATATCTATCACGGTCTTAAGCCGATTAATTGGTGCATAAACTGCGAGACCGCTTTGGCAGAGGCAGAAGTAGAATACCAAGACCGCCGTTCTCCCTCCATCTTTGTCAAATTTAAATTGTTGGACGCAGAAAACGTTTTAAAGAATCTATTACGAAATACGAAATACCAGATGCCAGATACAGTTTCTTTCTTAATTTGGACTACGACGCCCTGGACCCTTGTTTCCAATGTAGCCGTAGCTATTCATCCAGCATTTTCATACAGTGTTATAGAAGCCTCTACAAAAAATGGTAAAAATGAGATTTTTATTTTAGCACGGGATTTAGTCAATAGTGTGATGCATCAAGTGGGGATTAAAGATTACAAAAGTATAAGTGAGATTAAAGGCGCTAAGTTAGAAAGGCTGCAAACTCAACATCCCTTTATCGAACGAGAAGCGCCGGTAGTCTTGGCCGACTATGTTTCTAACCAGGAGGGTACAGGTTGTGTGCATACTGCTCCCGGGCACGGGCAGGAAGATTATCTTACCGGTTTAAAATATAATCTGCCTGTGATTATGCCGGTAGACGAGAAGGGAAGATTCGACAAAACCTGTGCTGAGTTTGCGGGAGTGCAGATTTTTAAGGCTAATAATTTAATTATAGATAAAATGCACCAAAATAAAACACTTCTTTTTGCCACGGATACATTGCACTCTTATCCCCACTGCTGGAGATGCAAAGGAGTGTTGATTGTCAGAAGCACAAAACAGTGGTTTATCAATGTTGGGCACAAACAGTTAAGGCAAAAAGCGCTTCGGGCGGTTAAAAAGGTGCGTTGGTTTCCTCCGGCAGGAGAGGGTCGGATCTCGAAGATGATTGAAGCTAGGCCCGACTGGTGTCTTTCTCGGCAGAGGCTTTGGGGGGTACCGATACCTGTTTTTTATTGCAAGAACTGCGGAAAAGAAATTTTACAAGCGCAATTTATGGAGCATTTTGCTGAGATTGTTTCTCGAGAAGGTTCAGATGCCTGGTTTACTAAAGAGATAGAGGACTTAGCAGGACAGAGGTTTTGTTGTCCTGCCTGTAAAGCTGAGGAGTTTCTTAAGGAAGAGGATGTAATTGACGTCTGGTTTGATTCCGGAGTCAGCCACCAGGCAGTTCTGGCGAAATCCAGTGAACTTGAGTTTCCGGCTACACTCTATCTGGAGGGAAGCGACCAGCATCGAGGATGGTTTCAGACGGCACTGTTGACATCTATTTCTTTAACCGGTAAGGCCCCCTACAAACAAGTGTTAACTCACGGATTTACAGTAGACGGAGAGGGCAAGAAGATGTCTAAGTCTCAGGGCAATGTAGTTTCTCCACAGGAAGTAATTGATCAGTATGGAGCTGAGATATTGAGGCTTTGGGTGGCTTCCTGCGACTACACCGAT
>JAMXCY010000140.1 GCA_024543015.1 Candidatus Omnitrophota bacterium
TCTTTGAGCGTGCCAGTATAGATGAAGTCCTTGATCCGGCGCATGATGTATACCTGGGCGACGGAACCGATATGATAGCAAGAATAGTTTCCTTAGTCCAGAGGCAGTACGCGGGTGAATTCCAGGCCCAATACCCCGGAAAAGAAATAGGTCCCCAGAATGTCGCAATCGGCGCCATAGGAGACAGGCTTAACCTGGATAGATTAAATATCTTAGATGAGATGCTCTTGGAAGACGTTCTCTTTGTAAGCATGCCCGAAGGAGAGGGCTTAGCAAGTCAGCTTTACTCTATGATAGTGGAAATCATAGCGAGCGGAAACAAAATACCCAGGCCTTTACCTCAAGGAGCACAGTCACTTGTAAGGCCTAGATCAGGGCTTAATGTCTTTATCTTCGTGCCCATAAGACCTGTCAACATGGATGATTATATGCAAGATATTGAACGCTATGATGACCTTTCGATGGCCGTGTAATGTTCTTTTGTAAGTTGTCTCGAGTCCGTGCTTTTCCGAAAGTGCGGGCTTAAGTGCTCGTACCTGCCGGTCCTGCCAAGCGGCCGGTGGGTACGGGTACATTTTTACGTAATTATTATTATGTAAATTGGAAAACTGCGTGTTGTAACTTCTTGCAATGCAAGGGGATAGAGCAAAGGAGGACGTCCCCATTATTAGCGGCCGGCAGGCGTGGATGCATTTTATAGGTATTACATTTTGTTGCAATATTTTTGCATTATTTTAGGAATTTTGGGATTATATAAGTAAGTATACATATAAAAAAAGAAAGACAAAAAATGGAGAAGAAAATGAAAACGAATATGATGAATTTTAGGAAAAGTTATATTGTTAAAACTATTAGTATGTTGCTTTTGCAGAGCTTTTTGTTTACAAACATTGGCTTTGCGGCTGTGGAGGATCTCAAGCCCGATAGCAACGGTGTATACGCCCGGGGCGTGTCTACACCTGAAGATATTAATCTTCCCAAGGATATCGGGTTGATACGGGATACTCACACAGGCGCAGGTAAGCGCCTTATTGTACATATCCAGGATGCGCATTGTAACTATGAGGCTCAAACCAACATATCCAGGATAATAGAGACATTGTCGGATAAACACGACATTAATCTTGTCTCTCTGGAAGGCGCGGACGGGAATGTTGACACTAAATGGTTCAGGAGCTTTCCTGACGCTGAAATAAGACGTAAGGTTTCAGACTATTTTCTCAAAAAAGGCGAACTTACCGGAGCAGAGTTTTTGTCAATCACAGAAGGCGCGCCGGTTAAACTTGTCGGGGCTGAAGACAGGGCGCTTTACGCTAAAAACCTCAAGATTTTCAACACTGTATATCCTGCCAGGGGGGAAACTGAAAAGTATCTTTCAGATGTTCGAACCGCCCTCCGGAAATTAAAAACCTATGTTTACTCCAAGAGAATGAAAGGGCTTGACAGCGAAGTAGAGGCATTTGAAAACGAAAAAACATCTCTTTCTGATTACGCCCGGTTCTTAAACAAAAATATCGAAAAACATGGGCTTAAATTACAGAATTACCCTAACTTCGCAAGGCTCATCCGCACACTCGGGTATGAAGAAAAAATTGATTTTGACACAGTAAACGAAGAAAGAACAGGCCTTATAGACAAACTGACCGAGATCATGCCTGAGAACAAGCTTGAGAAACTTGTAAAAAGAAGCGTTCTTTTCAAGGCCGGAAAAATAGGAGCAGCAGAATACCACGCTTACCTTAAAGAAGTGTCGGATGAAAACGGTGTCCAGGTATCCAGGGAATGTCCGAATCTTGAAATGTATGTGGTTTATGCGGGACTCTATGAAAAGATAAAAAATCAAAACCTTTTCAATGAACTTGGCCTGATAAAAAATGCTCTTAAAGAAAAAATAATCTCCAATGAAGACGAGAGGAAGCTAAGCGCTCTCTGGGATAACCTAAAGGTGCTTTCAAACCTCGTTAAGCTTGAACTTTTAAACAAAGATTACGATTATTATAAAACGCACAAAAATGAATTTAAACCAAGAGTTTTCTCTGAATTTATAAATAAGAAAATCAGGATGTACAACCTTGCTTTCAGTATCGAAGAACCCAATACTCTTGTAAGAGAGAACCTCCCAAAATGGGAGAAATTTTATGAAATAGGGTTAAAAAGGGATAAGGCCCTTATAAATAATACCTTAAAGGCAATGGATAAGAATAAGGCAAGCGCTGCCTACCTTATATCAGGCGGTTTCCATACAGAAGGTATAAAGCGTATCTTAGAGAAAAAAGGTGTCTCCTACATTGTAGTATGCCCGGTTATAACGAAGGAAGCAGATTCACCTTATATTAAAGTACTTACAAATCGCGGCCTTGCGATCCCATTTTTAATATCTAAGCTTGTTCCAATGAAAGGCGCGGCAGTTAGAGGATTAGTCCGTGGTACCGGGGTAATGGAGGGAGAACCGGATCTTGCTGCCAGGAGAGCAAAGTTTATAAAAGCATGGGTAGAACAATATGCCCCTTTGTGGAAAGCAAGATTTGACAGGCAAAGGGAAACGGTTGCCAGGGCTACTGGTATGGATACTGTAGAATTTGATGAGGGTATTCTTGCGCGAGCGTTTGCGATAGCTGTCTTTGAAGGGGCCAGGGAACACGGCCTTGATGCTTCATTGCGTGATGAGATAGAGGGGCTTGTGCGAGAAGTGTTTCAACTTGAGCTGGTTACAAGAGTTGCTACTAGCACTACTGGTCAAACTGCGCGTACTGATAGAACGGACCGAGGCAGACAAAATGACCGGCGTGAATCAGGACGGAACCCTGGACAAAGAGTGGGAGGCGGAAGACAAGGTACTGGTGGAGTCAGAGGTACTCCTATCAGAACGGCAATCGGAGAATATGAGGGGCTAACCCCTGAACAGGATGCAGCATTCCGAGAAATATTGCGTGAGAGTTTTGCGGAGGGGACGTTTG
>JAMXCY010000014.1 GCA_024543015.1 Candidatus Omnitrophota bacterium
CAAGACGGCAGATTTAAAGTTAAACTTCCCACAAAAGAGGTAGATTTTCGTGTTTCAGTGCTTCCTTCAACTTTTGGCGAGAAGATAGCCTTACGTATTTTGGATAAAAGTGCCTTGCTATTAGATCTGGAAAAGTTGGGCTTCGAGGAACAACCTTTAAAGGTGCTGCAAGAATGTGCGGTCCAACCGCACGGAATGATACTGATGTGTGGTCCAACAGGCTGTGGCAAGACTACTACCTTGTATTCGGTGCTTAAATATGTTGATTCAATAGAAAAAAATTTAGTCACTGTAGAGGATCCTGTTGAGTATCAGCTGGATGGCATAAATCAGGTTACTGCCCTTCCTGAGGTAGGCTTGACTTTTGCCTCGGCTTTGCGTTCAATCTTACGCCAAGACCCGGATATAATTATGGTCGGTGAAATCCGTGATTTTGATACAGTGGACATTGCGATTAAGGCGGCGCTCACAGGGCACTTAGTGCTCAGTACGTTGCACACTACAGATGCGGCTGGTTCTATAGTGCGTTTAGCCAATATGGGGGTTGAGCCTTTCCTGATTACCGCTTCAACTCTGATGATAGGGGCGCAAAGGCTGATCAGGGTTCTTTGTCCTGCTTGCAAAGAAGCTTATGCGGTAACAACTGCCTTGAAGCAGAAGTTAAACTTAAGACAGCCCAAGGAGCTGATTTTTTACCGACCTCGAGGTTGCCTCAAGTGTAATAACGCAGGTTATCAGGGCCGCATCGGCATTATGGAGGCCTTAAAGATGAGTCCTAACATAAAGGAATTAATTTTACAAAAGGTGCCGGAAGTAAAGATAAAGACCGCTGCTCGCCAGGAAGGAATGCGTACCTTACGCGAAAACGGTCTGGCTAAAGTAATTAAAGGTCTGACTGCTTTAGAAGAAATCCTCAGGGTTACTGCTCCTGATGAAGCAATAGAGAGGGGTTAAAAAATGGTTAAGACAATCAGTTTAAAGAAAAAACTTAATCAGATACTTCTGGAAAACAAACTACTCAGCGAGAAAGACCTCAAAAAGGCCTTAGAGATCCAGAAGGAAAAAGGTGGCCAGTTAAGTAAGATCTTGGTTAAGTACAAGATGGTCTCGCAGAAGGATTTGATGGTTTGCTTAGGAGAACAGTTAGGCATTCCGCCGATAAATCTGGCTAGATACAAGATAGATCCCCGGATAATTAAATTGGTTCCGGAACGCGTTGCGCGGCATTACCTGGTAATCCCAGTTTCTAAAATTAAAAATATAGTTAGCGTGGCTATGGTTGATCCTTTAAATATCTTTGCCTTGGATGATGTTAAGGCCTTAACCAACGCAGAAGTGCAAACAATGCTTACAACTAATGATGATATACTTGCGGCTATCGAGAAGTACTATGGAACCGGGACGCCAGAGATGGCCGATATAGTAAAAAAAGCCCAAAAGAGCACTGAACTAGAAACAGTGGAAGAGGTTGATATTACTGATGTTGGTGAGCTGACTAAAGCCGGCAAAGAGGCTCCGGTAATAAAATTACTCAATGTAATTATTGATGAGGCCCTGAAGAATCGGGCCAGCGATATTCATCTTGAGCCTTTTGTTGACAGGGTGCGTATCCGCTACCGTATAGACGGGGTATTACACGAATTCTTCAATTTACCTAAGAAGCTGCAGAATGTCCTGCTGACGCGTTTGAAGATTATGGCCAACTTAGACATTACCCAGAGGCGTATTCCTCAGGACGGCCGTTTTAAAGTTAGGACAGAAGAGAAAGAGATAGATTTTCGTGTTTCAGTTTTGCCTACTGCCTTTGGTAGTAAGGTCGTATTAAGAGCGTTGGATAAAGCGAACCTTTCTATTGGGCTTGATCGCTTAGGCTTTTTGCCCGGGCCTCTGGCTGCCTTCAAAGAGGCCATTGCCCAGCCTTACGGGATGATCCTTTTAACCGGGCCTACCGGCTGCGGAAAATCAACCACGCTTTATTCTATCCTTAATCAACTAAATACCCCGGATAAAAATCTGATCACTATAGAAGACCCGGTAGAATATCAGGTTGAGCGGATTACGCAAATACAGGCCAACGCTGAAATTGGTTTGACCTTTGCCAGTGGTCTTCGTTCGGTGTTGAGGCAAAGTCCGGATATAATTATGGTGGGTGAGATTCGTGATGGCGAGACTGCAGATATCGCGATCAAGGCAGCCTTGACAGGAGAACTCGTTTTTAGTACACTACATACGAACGATGCCGCTTCGGCTATTATCAGGTTAATTGATATGGGTGTGGAGCCATTTTTAATCGCTTCCTCGATTGTACTCATAGCTGCGCAACGGCTTTGTCGCCGGGTTTGCCCGAATTGTAAAGAACCTGTTAATATACCTGGCGAGGTATTGACGAAGCTGGGTGTCCAGGCAGCTAAGGGCAGTAAATTTTATCACGGCAAAGGTTGCGCTAAGTGCAACCAGACAGGCTATCGCGGACGGATGGGTACGCTGGAAGTTTTAGTTATAGATGATAAAATAAGAGAAATGATTATTCAGGGTACCTCCAGCGACCAGATTAAGGAATATGCCCGCAGCAAAGGCATGAAGACCTTACGAGAAAATGGATTAGAAAAATTTATCCGCGGTGAGACAAGTTTAGAGGAAATATTGCGCATGACTGCTGAAGGGTAAACAAAAGGAGAATGACCATGGCTAATTTTAAATATATGGCTAAAGACCAGCAGGGTAAGACCCTTACCGCTACCCTGGAGGCCAAAGACAAGACGACTTTAGTGGATCTGTTAAGAAAGCGGGGATTGATTATTATTTCGATAGAAGAGGTCCAGGCAAAAGCGGTGAAGGTACCGGGTAAGGCAAAGGTTAAAATGGATGATCTGGTGATCTTTTCTCGCCAGCTGGCCACAATGGTAGATAGCGGAATTCCGTTGGTCCAGGCCCTGGATGTGCTGGCAGAGCAGATTGAAAAGCCCGATTTTCAAGCGGTCGTAGGGGGCTTAAGAGACAGTATCGAGACAGGTAGCAGCTTATCCGAAGCCTTAGCCCGTCACCCAAAGATTTTCTCTGAACTTTTTGTGAATATGGTGCGCGCGGGAGAATCCAGCGGTATGTTGGATGATATCTTAGAGCGATTAGCCGATTATCTGGAAAAAACCAGCTCCCTGCAGCGTAAGGTAAAGTCCAGCTTCGTTTATCCGAGCTTAGTTATTTCGATGGCCATAGCTATTACTTCTATCTTAATCTTTAAGGTAGTGCCTACATTTCAAGGAATCTTTGAGGGTTTAGGCGCAGAGTTGCCCCTGCTTACCAGAATGTTGATTGCCTTTAGTGATTTCGCTCGCCATAGCGCCATTTTTATTATAGTTGGGCTATTTTTGTTGGGAGTAGCTTTTTCCAAAATTATCCGCACCGAAAAGGGGAAAATGAACTTTGATAAAATGCTGTTACATTTACCGATTGTAGGGATACTGCTGCGTAAAGTAGCTGTGGCCCGCTTTGCCCGCACTTTATCTACCTTGGTCAAAAGCGGTGTGCCAATTTTGAATTCCTTAGAGATTGTGGCCAAGACCTCGGGCAATAAGGTCATCGAGATGGCTGTGAACCAGGTGCGCACCAATATCCGCGAAGGAGAAAATATTGCCGAGCCCCTGACCAGAAGCGGTGTGTTTCCCCCGATGGTCACTCGGATGATTGGCGTAGGGGAGCAGACCGGAGAGCTGGAGAAGATGTTGTCCAAAATAGCTGATTTTTATGAAGAGCAGGTAGATGTGGCGGTCAATAGCTTAACTTCCTTAATTGAGCCGATAATTATTGTGGTTTTAGGCGTGGTCGTAGGTGGGATTGTGGCGGCGATGTTTTTGCCGATCTTCCAGATTACGCAGATCATTCAATAAAGGCCAAAAAATGCTTGACAACGGGAATAAATGGTGCTAGACTCTTCTATGGTAGGGTAGTAAATATGCCTTACCGCACTGAGATGTTCTAACCGAAGGTCAATGCGTGGGTTATAAAAATATACTTATCGCGCAAACCTGTTCAGCTGGAGCGTCCAGGGCAACCCATTCGGGAAGGAAGGAGGAACGAAAGAAAATGAGAAGGCTAAATCGCAAAGGTTTTACCTTAGTAGAAATCATGATTGTTGTCGCCATCATAGCTTTATTAGCAGCGATTGCCATCCCCAACTTGTTAAGAGCCCGTCTTAATGCCAATGAAAGCGCTGCTATCGCAACTTCCCAGACGCTTTCTTCTGCGTTGCAGAGTTTCTTTGCGGCCAACCCGGCTACAGGATATCCATTAACCTTAGCAGGGTTAGCACCGGCTGGTCAGCCACCTTATGTGGACTTGACTTTAGCTCAGGCTGGTGTGCGACCGAGGCAGGGATATAACTTTACTTATACACCTGCGGCAGCAGTGGGAGGAATTGTGCAACAGTTCCATGTTTTTGCTGCACCTATCACTCCTAGCACAACTGGTATTAGAGCGTTCTACATCGATGAAGGCGGAGTGATTTATGGTACTCAGTCAACTGCAGCTGCTCCAACAACAAGCCCTGGTCATGCCACTGCGGCTAATCAGGGAGATCCTGATGGCGTTGCTACATTAGTATGGCAGCCACTACAGTAATTTTGTCTTGGGCAACAAAAAAGCGGTGGGTTTAATACTCACCGCTTTTTTATTTTTCTTGACTTTTTATTTTTTTCGTATAATATATGACTAAAAATAGAAAAGAGTTAATCAAGGAAATAACGTGAGTAGAAAAAACGGTTTTACTTTAATAGAGATATTGGTTGTTATTGGCATTATTGGACTTTTGGCCGCTGTTGCTATTCCGCAGATGCTGCGCTCAAGAATGAACGCCAATGAACTGGGGGCGATAGCCGCTTTGCGCACTGCTAATAATGCCTGCCAAGGATACTATAATGTTATTACCCCCCATACCTATCCAGCTGATTTAGCTACATTAGCCGATACCTTTCCACCCTATATTGACCATGTCTTAGCCAATGCCGTGGATATCAATCATACTAAACAAGGTTATTACTTTACTTATACTCTTGGTGCAACCGGGGAGTCTTTTACAATAATTGCCTGGCCGAGTACTTTTGGCCGCACCGGAGCCAGGAACTTCTTTGTTAATGAGTTAGGGGCTATTTACTATAATAGCCAAAACGGGTTAGCTCCAGTCCCTGGCGCAGAGGGTACTTTTGTAGCGCAATAAAACGCCTCTATCTTCCCATTTTTTTCCTATTCTCTCCCAGAAATGGCTGTTCTTTTTTTCCGCGCCTTAGCTCATCTGCAGTACTATATCGCATCCTAACCTATTAAGTAAAAATAGCAAAAAAAACTGTTGACAAAGTAATTATTTTATGGTATATCCTATAGTAAGTAAAGGTAAGTAAATTAAAACAAAAAGGTAGCTATGCTGAAAGAAAGAGATACTATTTCTACTATAGGATTGGACCTGGGGCGCCGTCACATTAATATGGTAAAATTAAGCAGCGGCCCCGATGGTTGGAAATTGCTGGATTTTGGCAGCGTTGCCTTGAATGCCCGCGAAAGCAAGGACGAGAAGGCCAGCCGCCTGCAAGAGATTGTGCAAGAAAAAGGAATTGCTGCCTTACCTGTAAATATCGGAGTCTGCGGCGAATCAGTTATTGTCAGATATTTGGATTTACCCAGGATGAAAAGAGAGGAAGTAGCCCAAGCCCTCAAATTCGAAGCCCAGCAATATATCCCTTTTAAAATGGAAGAGATAATTTTTGACTACCACATCCTTGAACCTTTAGACTCAGATCGCCAGAGGATGAAAGTGCTCTTAGTGGCAGCTAAAAAACAGATAGTGATGGAATTTGTTGAACTTATCCGCCGGGTAGGGTTAAAGACCAATTTTATCGATGTAAATTCATTTTCGCTGATTAACTGTTTTCAAAGCAATGGTCCGGATGTAAATGAAAACGATATCTATGCCTTGGTTAATCTAGAGTTTGATATGGTCAATATAAATATCTTACAAGGAACGGCACCTTTCTTTACCCGCGATATCTCCCTATTAGAGGAAAGCCGCTCTTTAGGCCAAGAGCAGGGTAGCCAAGATCAGTTTTTAGAAGCAATGAGGCCGCTTTTAATAAACCTGATTCGTGAATTGCGTCTCTCTATCGACTACTTTGAGAGCGAATTCGAGAAGCAGGTCGCTATCATCTACTTTAGCGGCGATGGAGCAAGATTCCCTGAGCTAATCGATTTTTTTACCAGCCAGCTCGGTAGAGAGATTAAATTATGGAATCCTGTGCAAAAATTAATTACCGAACCTGCTCAGATTGATACTGATGCGTTAAGGCAGATAGAGTGTACCTTAGCCCTGGCTTGTGGGTTGGCCTTGAGGCGATAAGGAAGACAATAATGGTCCAAATAAATTTATTACCCGTTAGCGCCAAGAAGAAACGTAAGGTAAAGGTAGAGCTAAAAGTCAAGCTTGGGCCAGTAATATTTATTTTAGCTGCGCTTTTTGCGGTTATTATAATGACCTGGGTAAGCTTAGGGGTAAGTTTGGTTGCAAAACAGAAGCAGGTTGCCAGTTTGGATGAGCAGTTAGAGTCTTCAAAATCTGACCTTGAGAGGTTAGTTAACCTGAGAGAGGATAAAGAAAAGCTTACCCGCAAATTGGAATTTATGGAAAAACAGTTAAAAAGAGAGGTCCTCTGGGCAAAAAACCTTAACCGTTTAAGTAATTTGATTCCTTCAGGCATTTGGCTAAAAAATATAACCCTGCATTCCGAAAGGCAGGAGCGCTCGCATAAATATACGAAATTGAATATTAATGGCTCGGCTGTTTCTCTTCGGGGCGAAGAGATGATTGATTTGATCGGTAAGTTTATGAGCGCCTTAAAGAAAGATGAGGTTTTTTTTGAGCAGTTTTCTAAGATAGAGCTTATTTCTTCTCAAAGAAGAAAAGGTAAAGGCGGCAAGGTTGACGTAATGGATTTTAAGCTGCTCTGCCGGTTCCGTTAACAAGGAAAGCATTAGATGCTGAATCTAGACCTAACGAAAGTCAAGAAAGAACATTTACTGGTAATTTCTATTATTCTGATTATCACCATTGGCCTTGTTGCCTACAACAATGTGCTTAAACCCCTGTTGGGTAGAATCAGCGTTGTATCTGGGCAGATAAAAGAGAAAAAGAGAAAAATTCAGCGGGCAGAAGTAAGCTTTCAAACCTTAGCAGTGCTTGAGGATGAGATCAGGGCAATTAAAATCAAGTCGGATTATTATGAACAAAAACTACAGGCTCCAGCGGAAATGCCGCAGATCCTCAAAGAACTAAATCAGATGGCCGAACGCTTGAAGGTAAAGATTGTTTCCGTTAATCCTTTGGAAAGAGAAGAGACAGTTCTGCCGGGAAGCGAAGAATTCCTTTTAGAGACGCCACTGAGAATAAAGTTGCAATGCGGGTATCACCAGCTTGGTGTGTTTATCAATCAAATAGAAAATTCAACCAGGTTGATGAAGATATCAGAATTAAAGATAAGCAGTGACTCAAGAGATATCTGGACGCAGCAGGTAGAGCTGGTGGTGACCAATTATGGGTTGGTTTCTCAATAGGGCTAAGCAATACAATGAATCTTAATTTTAAAATATTCAGGTTAATTTTGGTTGCTTTTATCTGTGCCGGGATTAGTCCTTTAGTCTTTGCGCAAAGGCAAGAAGAAAGGTTTGTTTATGACTCGATGGGTAAAAGGAATCCCTTTGTCCCTTTAACAGATCCAAAAAGCCCTACGGGCATAAGGGGCGTCTTTGTTCCTCCTGAAGTGGAGGTAAAGCTTCCCATAGAAATAACGCTTAAGGGAATATTGTGGAATGGCAAAGAATACTTTGCCATCGTCAATGGCGAGGTAATTAAACAGGGCGAACATATGGATAATGTCAAGATAAAAGGGATTGAAAAGGATAAAATAATTTTAGAATACGGGGAAAGAGAATTTACAGTTTTTTTAAAGAAGGAGAAAGAAAGATGAGAAAGACGATTTTCTTGATGGTGCTGTTTTCTTTTACGCTTCTCTTATTCGCTATGCCCGGCGTAGCCGAAGAGCTGCCAAAGGAATTACCTGAACAGCCGGAGAAGCTTCCTGCCGAAAAAAGCTCCTTGGGATTGGTGACCATGGATTTTGAAGATGCCGATATGCGCGATGTGATTAAGGTAATTACCATGGCTAGCGGCATGAATATGGTTATCGGCAAAGACGTGGAAGCCAAGGTGACCATATCTTTAAAAGATATGCCTTGGGAGAAAGCCCTGGATGTAATCTTGCGCACCTACAATTTTACTTATAAAAAAGAAGAAAACCTCATCCGGATCATGACCTTTGAGAAGGTTAAACAGGAGGAAAGAGATATTCCTTTAACCACTAAAATTGTCTATCTTAATTTCGCCAACGTTAATGAGCTCAAAGGCACTTTGGCAAAGATGCTTTCTGACCGGGGCACTATCGAGGTTGACGCAAGAACCAACAGCATGCTGATCACCGATCTCCCGACTAAAATAGAAGAGGCAGAAAAAATTGCCAAGGAATTAGATAGCCAAACCCCGCAGGTGCTCATTGAAGCGATGTTGGTAGATGTAAAATTGACTAAAGATAATGAATTAGGTATAAACTGGAATATTGTGCAGGCGGAAACATCCCTGGACCAAGATGGCGCTGGCGATACTTATGTTGATTATATCCGGATTCCTAGTGCTATAAACACCGCTAGTGCAGCAATTCAGTCAGGGTGGACGCAGAGGCTTGGCCAATATGGTATCGATGGCCTGATTAAGGCCTGGATGCAAGACGCAAAAGCAAATATCTTGGCCAGCCCTAAGATTGTTACTCTGGACAATCAAACCGCCAAAATTGAAATCAAGTCTCAAGTGGCCTATACTCAAGTTACTGCAAGTGACACTGGAGGGGGGGGGAGTAGTAGCACCACTCAATTTAAAGATGTGGTGACCGGCCTGGAAGTTACTCCCCATATTACTAAAGAAGGTTTTATCTTGATGAATGTTAAGCCCAGACAGGAATTTGTAGAAGCTATGATTGGCGGTCAACCCCAAATTGGCTCGCGCAGCGCCGAGACCAATGTCTTAGTTAGAGATGGCGAAACCATAGTTATCGGGGGTTTAAGAAAAGTAGAAGATAATGCCACTTATGTCAAAGTTCCTTTTCTAGGAGATATCCCTATCTTGGGACATTTCTTTCGCCAGAAAGATGTACAGAGGATTAATACGGAACTGGTGATGTTTGTGACCCCCCACATCATAGCTCAGCCTGTATTGAGTGATGAAGAAAAAGATAGATACGAAATGCTCGATAGAGCCAGAGAGAGTTTTTTAAAAGATTGGGAAAAAGAGAAGAAGAAATTAAAGAAAAGCAAGAGGCAGGCTAAGCTTTTCAAGGAAGAGGTTACTGAATATATACCTGCTCCAGGCTGCCCTGCTCCAGGCTGCGCCAAAGCAAAAATAGAACAGTTGCCGCCTTTACCGGAAATTAAAGACTATATCTATTCGTGGTAAAGACTTATCCCCCTGCATTCTTGCAGAATGCAAGAAGGGGGATTTAATTCGCACAAACTAAAGAAGAATAACAAGGGAGAACAAGTTACGCTTATTATTACTCGCGTAACTTGTGTGCTCATTAAAATGTTTGGAAAAAAGCCTAAAGAATCAATTGGTTTAGATATCGGCAATCACTACGTCAAGATTTGTGAGCTAACCCAGAAGCAGGGCAAATACTATTTAAGTGCCTTTGGCATCGAACACTTAGATAATGATTCTCAAGAAGCTAAGGTTACGGCGATAAAAAAACTAGCCCGGGAAAGCGGGATAACCAGCAACAAAGTCAATATTTCCGTATGCGGACCTTTGGTAATTGTCAGGTATATTTTGCTTCCCAGCATGACCAGACAGCAGCTGGAGAGTGCCATCAAGTTTGAAGCAGAAAAATACATCCCTTTTAATATTGAAGAAGTAACTTTAAACGCCCCGATCTTAGAGGAGAAAAGGGAAGATGGTAAAATACGCGTACTGATTGTGGCGGCAAAGAAGTCATTTATCGAAGACTATGTTAAACTTGTGGAATCATGCGGCCTTGAGCCTCAATTGATCGACGTAGACTCTTTTGCCTTAATAAACTCATTTTTACTGAATAACCCCGATAAACAAGATCAGGGCATAATAGCCCTTTTGCACATAGGCGCAAATTTTACCAATATTAATATCTTGAAAGACGGGGTTTCCCATTTTATGAGGGATATTACTATAGGAGGAAGAGACTTAACCAAAATCATTGCCGAAAAGCTAAATATGGATTATGCTTCCGCTGAAAATGTAAAATGCAATCCACAAACCCGGCAGGAGGAGATCTTTTCTATTATTACACCTGCTTTAAATAATCTTTTAGGAGAAATCAGCCTTTCCTTCAGCTACTATGAAGACCAGTTAGAGCGTGGTATTGACAAAGTCTTCTTAAGCGGCGGTACGTCCAAGCTGAAAGATTTAGATAAGTTCCTCTCCAGCAACTTAGGGATGGATATAGTCAGCTGGGATCCTGTGCTTAAGCTTCAAGTTAACCCTGCGCTTAATCAGGAAAGACTAAAGTCCTGCTTGCCGATGCTCTCGGTTGGTATGGGCCTAGCCTTAAGCTCTCCAGAAAAGACTTAAAAAGAAATGATCGAAATCAATCTTTTGCCCTTAGAGTTACGAGAAAAAAAGAAAGTTGTCTTTGAGCAATTTTTTAAAACAAGATCGGCCTTTATAATTTTAGGGATTCTAATTCTACTTCATGCATTGATGCATATCTTGTTTGCTTTAAATGGAATGCGGCTGAGCAAATTAGAAAAAAGTTGGCAGGGTTTATCTGAGAAAAGGGAACAGATCGCACAGCTAAATAGGGAAGTGGCAAAGTTCGACCGGGAGATTCCTTTAATTGAACAGCTGATCGAAACCCGGATTTTGTGGTCCGAGAAATTAAATAGAATCAGCGACTTAATCATAAACGGTATCTGGTTAAATGAAGTAGTATTAGAGAAACAAAAGGCGAGGGCAAGAGGTGGAACTTCAGAGCATCTAATGATTCGAGGCAGTGCTGCTTCGCGCACAAAAGACGAACCTGCGCTGATTGGCAGGTTTATGCAGAATTTAAAAGATGATTCCATTTTTTCAGCCGATTTCGTGGAGATTGAATTAGGGCCGATTAAGAAAAGACAGATTGCGCAAACAGAAGTCATGGATTTTGTTTTCATTTGCCGTTTTAAGTAAGAGGGAATCGAAAGGTGAAAAAAGTTAAAGATTCTTTTGTTAATAGTCCTTGGGCCAAGGCGCTCTTGGGTCAATACAGACACCAGATAACTTGCTCGATCCTTATTCTGATTAGCCTGCTTTATTCATCCCTGTTTCTTTTGCCTAAAGCTAAAGCCCTTTTTTTGGAATTAGCTAAAAGCACTCGACTAAAAGCAGAGATTGTTAATATAGAGAAAAATTGGGCAAACCTTAGCTTATTAAAGGAGAAAATAGGACAGCTTGATCAGAAGGCGCAGTCATATGAAAAAAAGTTACCTGGCGAAAAGGAAATACCCGCAGTCTTGGAATACCTGTCTGATTCAGCAAAGAAATTTGGCGTGCGCATAACCGAGATTAGACCTGTTGAGCAGGATAAAGGTAAAGATGCCCCCCCTGCCTTTTATTATAAAGCACCGATCATGCTCAAGGCTGAATGCGGTTACCACCAACTCGGTCGTTTTTTAAACGAACTGGAAAATGCCGACAGATTCATGGAGATCAACGACCTTAAAATAGTAACCAATCCACGTAAGAGCAATATTCATTATATTCAACTTATCGTGGTAACGTATGTGATGAAAAAATGACCCATATTTGGCTGTTCTTAGCTTTAGTGTTGACATTGAATTTCAGCTTTGCGCAGGCTGAGGAGGTCTTTATTTACCAGGACAAGGGCAGGCGCGATCCTTTCCGGCCTCTTGTTGACGAGAATGGTCAGTATGTTTTGGGGGCAGAGCGGCCTTATTCTTCTGGAGTATTAAACTTGTCCGGAATTTTATGGGACTCTCAAGGAAAGAGCTCAGCCCTGATTAATAATCAGGTTGTAAAAATCGGCGAATCCATTTCTGGATTTACCATAGAAAACATAACCAAAGATAGTGTGACTCTCTCCAAAGATGGCAAAGAATATACAATAGAACTATCTATAGAAAAGGAGGAATAAAATGAAAAGAATAAAAGGGAAGTTGTGGATAATCGGCTTTGTTTTGTTGGCAACTGCGTTTTTTTATTTTCAAGACGGCTTAAAGGATAGCGCATTGCAAGCGCAGGGAGAAGAGGAATTGATTCAGACGCAAAATGCGCCACTGCCCGCAAAGACGCAAGCGAGCAATATTACTGTAGATTTTAAGGATGCCGATATCCACGATGTCTTAAAAATCATTTCCTATAAAAGCGGAGTCAATATAGTTGCCGGAAAAGATGTGGAAGGCATGGTGACCGTAAGATTAGTGGATGTACCCTGGGAGCGGGCCTTGGATGTAATCTTAAAAAACAACAATTTTGTTTATGAACGGGATCAGGATATCATTAGAGTAACCACAATAGAAAACTTAAGCAAAGAAGAACTGTCCACCCAAATATTCATTTTGAATTATGCCCAGGCTAAAGATGTCTCCGATATCATAGCGCAGATACTTACCGATAGAGGCCGGGTAAGGTTTGATCGGAGGACAAACCAGCTTTTGGTTACAGATGTCCCTACTAACTTGTACAAAATCAGCAAAGTGGTGGAGAGTCTGGACAGGAAGATTACCCAAGTATTAATTGAGGCTAAGATTATTGAAACGGTTCTGGACGATGACGAACGCCTAGGTATTGATTGGACGCTTTATGCTTCAACAACTGGGTCGGCAAGACCATTTATGTTTCCCTTTGCTTTTGATAAAACCTACGGCAAGACAGGCAAGGAGTATTTTCCTAAAGTAAAGCAAACTGGCGATTTTGCTGAGAGCGTAGAACAGGGGTTTCCCTATGCGAAAGCAACGGATTTTACTTTCGGCACTTTAAGCTTTACACAATTGCAATCAATAATCGAGATATTAAAGACCCGCTCTGACACCAAGACTCTTTCTAATCCCAGGATTGTTACCTTGAATAATAAAGAAGCTGTGATTCATGTAGGCCGTAACTATAACATTCCTTTGTATGAAAGAAACAGCTCTACCGGAGTGATGGAAATCACTGATTATAAAGAAGAAAAGGTAGGGGTAAAATTGACTGTAACTCCCCATGTAAATGCCCAGAAAGAAATTATGGTAGATTTACACCCTGAGATTAGCTCCTTTCTCCAATTTGACAATTATGGAAACATTCAAGCTCCTGTTTTTTCTACTCGTGAGGCCATAACTCAGGTAATGGTAAAAGATGGAGAAACTATAGTCATCGGTGGATTAATCAAAGAGGAGACGGTAGATTACGTTAAGAAAATTCCTATTTTGGGCGATTTGCCATTGCTTAAATATATATTTAGCAAAACTACCAAAACAGTAGACACAACTGACTTAATTATTTTTGTTACGGTAACACTTTTAGAGGAGACTAAAAACTTAGAGTAAGAAGCAAAGCTTGACCAAGAATAATAGAACAAAAATATCGCAATAGCGTTTTTAACCAAGTAAACGGGTATATTTGCCTACCCGTTTATTTATCTTAAAAGGGATTAAAATATGTATCAGGAAATATTAATTAACGTTGAACCTCAACAGAAACGTGTAGCCGTTGTAGAAAACGAGATATTGGAAGAGTTCTACGTGGAAAGGCAAGGCGCCCAGCGGCTGGTAGGAAATATTTATAAAGGAATTGTGGAGACGATTGTGCCGGCTATAGGTGCGGCCTTTGTGAAAACAGGCTTGGAGAAAAACGGGTTTCTCTATATCCAGGACTTAACCCAGCCCGACTATGAAAAGATGGCTGAGCTGATCGACAAGCCTTATAGTTATGAAGGGGTTGAGGAGAATAATAATAACTCCAAACGTCCGGTTGAGATTAAGGAAATGTTTAAGGTTGGCCAGGAGATCATGGTCCAGGTAGTCAAGGAGCCTTTGGG
>JAMXCY010000141.1 GCA_024543015.1 Candidatus Omnitrophota bacterium
TCGTCACAAATACTTCTACAACCTTGGAGTCAAATTGAGTGCCGCTGCAACGCTCTAATTCCGTGAGGGCCTCAATGGGAGTAAGAGCGCGGCGGTAAGCCCGTTCCGAAGTCATGGCTTCATAAGCATCGGCCACAGCTAGAATCCGCGCATATAAAGGAATATCTTCTCCTTTTAGATGATCGGGATAGCCTTTGCCATCGTAACGTTCATGATGGTGGCGGATCATTGATTGCTCAATATGCAACATTTTAAGTGGCTCCAGGAACTCCTCTCCGATTTGGGAATGCCTTTTAATCTCTGCCCACTCCTGTGCATTCAGCTTAGCCGGCTTATTTAAAATCACTTCGGCAATACCAACCTTGCCAATATCATGCAGAAGGGCAGTTTGCCTCATCACCTCTTGCTCATCTTGCGACAATCCCAACTCCTGAGCAATGTTTACGGCATAGTCGCTCACTCGCTTTGAGTGTTCCCGGGTGCAAGGATCTTTCGCCTCTAAAATTTTATTCAGTGTCTTTAAGGTAGAAAGATAATTCCTGGTAATAACATCTTCAATTGAAGGTAGGTCTTCAGGACGCTTAAGCTTATACGCCAGACCATGCTCAATAGCAGCGCGTACATAATAAAAATTTAGAGGCTTAGCAATAAAGTCAACTGCGCCCAATTTTAAGGCCTCAATGGCGGTCTTATGCGTGCCTGCTCCGGTAATCACAATTACCGGTAAAGAGCTGTTAATCTGTTTAATTTCTTTAAGCACTGTTAATCCATCCATATCCGGTAGGCGCACATCTAACACTACTAATTGAGGATGGCTGCGCTTGATGATGGTTAAACACTCCCTTGCGCAATCGGCAGTCAGGACATTGTAGCTGTCTTTAAGGGCCATATGAAAGGAATCGCGCACTCCCCGCTCATCATCTGTGACCAGGATCGGTTTCTTGACCATCTTGCTGCCTCCTTTTCTTTGCCCCTCCCACTATATAAAGAAGCAAATTCCGTGCCAAAAAAAAGGCTATCTAGCTTAAAACCAGATAGCCGACAATGCTTTTTGCATGTAACTCATTTATTTATAAATAGTTATGTTTAGAAGTCCACTTAAAGCTCCTTTTTACCTTTTTTATCCCCCTTGTATCTTCCCCTGTTTTTGCCTTATTTTACCCCTTGGCCTTGCACAATTTTGTCCATCATTTACAATTTTGTACTATTTTTGCCTTTGATGCCCAGGCTCTCCATCTTATAGCTCAACACGCGGCGGGTAACACCCAGTTGCTTAGCCGTTTCGCTAAGCATCCCGCTGGTCTTCTCTATAGCCTTAAGAATCATCTCTTTCTCCAGTCTCTCCACAGCTTCAGATAAAGGCAATCCTTCACTGGCAACAGAGCCTGCGGCAGTATCTTGGGAGCCTGGTTCGCGAATATCACGCGGCAGATCTTCCGGAAGGACTCGGCTGCGGCTGGTTAAAGTCAAAATACGCTCAATAATATTTTCCAACTCCCGGATATTCCCGGGCCAGGAATAATTAGTCAATGCCTCTAAAGCTTCCAGGGAAATCTCTTTTACCTTGGGATTAATCTCTTTGCCGTGTTTATCCAAAAAGTAATTGGCTAAAAGTGCGATATCTTCTTTTCTTTCTCTTAAGGGGGCAAGGGCTATGGGCACAACATTAATGCGATAATAAAGGTCCTTGCGAAAAGTGCCTTCGGCAACCGCTTTTTTTAAATCCAGATTAGTGGCGGCAATTAATCTTATATCTACGCTAACCAACTTTGTGCCCCCTACCCGCGTAATTTCCTGCTCTTCCAGGGCGCGTAAAATCTTGGCTTGAACCGCCGGGCTCATTTCTCCAATTTCATCCAAAAATAAAGTTCCTTCATCGGCCAGTTCAAACTTACCTAATTTTCGGGAAGTGGCATCGGTAAAGGAACCCTTTTCGTGACCAAATAATTCGCTCTCCATTAAGGTCTCCGGAATTGCCGCACACTGCACCACTACAATGGGTTTATCTTTGCGGGGGCTGGTAAAATGGATAGCCTGGGCTATGAGCTCTTTGCCGGTTCCGCTTTCTCCGGTGATTAAAACTGTGGACTTGGTAGGAGCTACCTTGTTTAAGGTCTGAAAAACCTCTTTAATTGCTTTACTTTTACCGATGATATTACCAATACCGTAACGCTGTTTCAATTCAGCGCGTAAATACTCTAACTCCTGAAGTAAGGCCCGGCTTTGCATTGCCTTACTGACAATCAGTTTGGCCTCATTTACTTCAAAAGGTTTGCTCAGATAGTCAAAGGCGCCCAATTTCATCGCCTCAACCGCTGTCTTGATGCTCTTGGTTGCGGTAACCATAATTACGGTCAGGCTATTATCCCTCTCCCTAATCTTACGCAAGACCTCAATGCCATCCATCTCAGGCATCACAATATCCAAAAGCACAAGCTGAACATCATCCCTGGCAATAATCCTCAAGCCCTCAGCTGCGCTGTTGGTAGAGAGAATCTCATAGTCATCCTTAAGGATTATCCGGAAAGCCTCAATACTTCCCGGCTCATCGTCAATAATCAGGATTTTTCGTTTGGGCATCCCCTTCTCCATTATCGAGAAAATTGCCTTCGGCAATAACCTAATACAATTTTCGAAGTGGTATAGCGTTTATACTTTCCTGTACCATGAGAAACTTTAAGATAATTGTGGCGATATCGGCAAACAGACCCAGAAAGTAGAACCCTCTCCCGGCTTGCTTTGGACCTTGATAATCCCTCGATGCTTTTCAATAATCTTTCTGGCAAAGGCCAGGCCCAAACCACTTCTGGGGCCTTTAGTAGTAAAGAAAGGATCAAAGATCCGAGATATATGTTGCGCTGAAATACCACAGCCTGTATCGCTAATCTTAACCACAACAATGCCGCCTTGAGGTAGCTCTTCCGGCGCCTCCGGCAGATTATAGATCAAGGCCGCA
>JAMXCY010000142.1 GCA_024543015.1 Candidatus Omnitrophota bacterium
AAAAAGGAATATCAGCAAAACAAGTCAGCCGGACATTAGGGGTCAGTTATAAAACAGCTTGGAAGATGGTCCATAAAATCAGAGATTCAATCAGAATGTATCATAAAGACTTTAAAGGTACTGTTGAAATGGATGAAACCTATGTAGGCGGGGAAAGAACAAGGGGAAGGTTCGGTAAAGGCACTACCAAGGCTTGTGTAGTGGTCATTCTTGAACGAATGGGTAAGGCCCGGACTTACATTCTTAAAAGGGTCAATAAGAGAGGCTTACATACTATCGCCAATAAATATATCAATAAATCATCCAGCTTTATGACTGACGATCTAAACTTATACAGAGGGCTTAAATTCGATGGAGGGCATCAGGTGGTTAAACATTCCCATAAAGAATATGTCAGGGGTGATGTCCATACCAATACAGCGGAGTCTTACTTCTCATTAGTTAAACGCTCTGTAAGAGGGACATATCATCATATCAGCAAAAAGCATTTAAGAAAGTATCTTAATGAGTTTGAATTTAGGTGGAACTGGCGTAAGATTGAAGATGAGATATTGGTGAGGATTGCGGTAAAGTTTGGTTTAAGCGGTTAATTTCTATCTAGTTTTCTGATTAATTTTGCTGCTTTCTTTTTAAATATATCGAATACTTGTATATGATTCTTGAGTTTCATTATGTCAAACATTTTTATACAGGATTTACAATATTTAATTACCTCGCTGTCGTCTTTGCTTATTGATAATAACAGACCAAAGAGATAGGCGTTTAAAAAGACCGAAATGAACAAATATGTTAATAGCATAGTTAAAGTATATATTAAATAATTGGGATGTCAAGCCAGTATGACAAAGAGAAAAGTCAGTAAAAAGAAAAAGAAACCAAAGGGGATGTTTAAAACCAGCCTAAGTTTCGAGGAAGCAGTAAAAAAGGGGCTTAAATGGCGCGGTTTTTAAACTACCCACTCCCGAAAGCAATGCGAAAGGAAGATATGTTAAAAAGAATAATCGGATTAATACTTACTACGTTGATGTTTGGGTGTGCTTCGATGACAATAACGAAGAACAAAGACGGTGGTTGTTCCCTGAAAGGATGGGGTGGCGGTAAAGGTTCGATCGAAGGTATATGCTCGGTGGATAAGGGCATGATAGAGTTAGGTGGACTTCAACTAAAGAATCAGTGAAAGGAGCATCATGGGTAAAATAATTATTCCTTGGAAGAAAGTAGGAGTGATTTTTAGCATCATTGTGGTTTGTTTTACTGCTTTCGCCGGTTACTGCGATACGAAATTCAAGACAAATGAAACCGCTAAAGACCTTGTTAAACTAGAAGATAAAGTTGAAAAAGGGTTTGAAAATATCCATGCAAAAATGAATGAGTTTAGCCGGGAACAAGTTACTTTAAGAGTGCAAACTTCCGCAATCCTTGAAGCTGTCAGTTTCCTGAAAAAGAAAGCACAAGAATGATAAAACGTGAAGTCGCCATTCCAATTCTTCTTGGTATTTACGCCATAGAACTCCGACGCTGGTTAGCAGAGGAAGATACCGCTAAGGGTCATGCGGGTAATACTAGAAAAGGAACAGTAGATCACGAAAAAGTTTTTACTGATATTTTAGCTGAGGGGAATAATGCTAAACCTACTTAGAAAAATCCCGCATCCGACGTATGGCAATTATGGTGGGGCTTATAAAAGATGCCGTAAGGGTAGATGCCCGCTACCTATTGATTGGATGGACAAGGCTTTCAGGGAGCACGATCTTGCATTGAAAAAGGCTAAAAGCAAGAAGGGTGAGGATCAAGCGGATCACAGGCTCGGCTCAAAGTTACGGCGCGGGGATAAGAGAAAACTTAACTGATACGGGAAGCTATATTTAGCAGGGTCCAAATTAATATTCAAACCTAAGAGAGGGAGGAAAAAGAAATGAGAACTGAACTAGCTATCCTGTTGACTGTTGTATGCCTAGCGTCCGGCTGCGCAGGTGCACTACACTATACCAATACAAAAGGTGTAGATGCTAAAGCAAAGGCTTCTGATATTGAAACCGGTAAAGCAAAAATCGAGGACGCCAAGGGTAAGGCTGATTTTAGTTCAACGGTGGACCTCTGGATTCACTGGCCTTGGAAGATGAAATGGCAGAAGAAGTAAAAAAGTTCTTGCAATACCCAGAAATCGAGGGATAATAATATCAACAGCGGTACTTAATCATGCAAAGAGGAGATATGAAAATGTTTAAAAAAGTCCCATTCTTAACAACGCTTTTGCTTTTAACTCTTGTAACTGCTGCCTTCGCCGGTGTGGTGATTTATTCAGAAGGCTCGCGTGTTGGTCCTACTGATAAATTACTTTTAGTAGGCCCCACTGTCACAGAGTCCGGTAGTAGAACGACCGTTGATCTTACAGAAATAACAGGCAGCCTTACGGTTGACGACGACATCTATTCAGACGCTGGATTAATGGCAGATGGTTCTCTTTATCTGACAGGCTCTGACGCAGATCCTTCTCTTATCTTCTTACGACAAGACGACGGTGGGTGCTCTCGATGTGGTGTAGATACAGCAGGGACATCTTTCTCTTGTGTAGACGTATCTTGTCCGGCAGGTATGACTCAATAAAAATATTTTTCCTCCTAGCATAAAAAACCTCACTGGTACAATGGTATCAGTGAGGTTTTTTATTACTAAAGGTCTTTTGTGGTCACAGTTAAGGATTGGCGCCGGCCATACTCAGCAATCAAGAGCGCGTCAGCGATAGCGTGGGTTACTTTTATCTTAGGGAAGAGCTCTTGCGCGCGAGCTTTAGAAATATTCTTATTGCCACCAGTCCGGCAGGACATAAAGGTTTGCCACTTCAGAGGATACACCCGTTGGAATGGGATCTGCAAAGCCACAAGAACCCCTTCCCACCAACCCATGTTCTTACCAAACGTAAACGCAGATCTAACTCCCTGTTG
>JAMXCY010000143.1 GCA_024543015.1 Candidatus Omnitrophota bacterium
TAATGGGCGCGCTATTTTTTACTTTAGCAGGGCCGGTAATCTCTGTGTTCAGTAAAGACCCGGTTGTTTTGGCTATGGGCTCTGCTTTCTTGAAAATATCCTCATTTTTCTACATATTTATTGCATTCGGCTTGGTTTTAAACAGAGGCCTGGGCGGGGCGGGCGATACCTTTGTGCCGATGCTTATCACTTTACTGTCATTATGGGTATATCTTGTTCCGATGGCGTGGTGGCTGTCAAAATATACAGCTCTGGGAGTGCGCGGAATTTGGTGGGCAATGGCGACCTCGCACGCCGTAAATGCCATCCTGATTATCATTTGGTTCGAAACAGGTAGATGGCGAAAACGACAGCCGGAAGCCTGCAGCAACAAGCCCCTCAATCCCTAATTCCCCTCAATCTTCCGCCATCCGCCACCGAAGGTGGCGAGATGGCGAGATCTCGCCTCAGGCGGAAACCAGGTTAGAACGAAGAGGTTAGATTTCCCTTGGAATTTCTCCATTTTTTGTATATAATATATACTCCCATTATATATACTAATTTTCTCATTATTACACCGTTTAAGGGCAATAAATGATAACGAGAGCGAAAAAATTAAAAAGGGACCTGGGTTTCTGGGATGTATTCTCTATTGCTTCCGGAGCGATGATTAGTTCCGGATTATTTATTTTGCCCGCTTTGGCGTTTGCAAAAACCGGGCCCGCTGTGATCTTCGCATATATTTTAGCAGGCATTCTGGTCTTGCCGGCCCTGCTTGCCAAGGCAGAACTAGCTACTGCTATGCCCAAAGCAGGGGGAGTCTATTTTTTTATTGAGAGAAGTATGGGAGCTCCCATAGGTACTATAGGGGGCCTAGCCAGTTGGTTTTCCTTGAGTTTTAAAAGCGCCTTTGCCCTTGTCGGTATAGGCATATTTGCTACGCTGATTAATCCCGGTATTACAGAGACACAGATAAAACTTATTGCCGTAGGATGCTGTCTCTTCTTTATGTTTGTCAATATCATAGGGGTTAAACATACCGGAAGATTCCAGATAGCATTAGTTTTTTCTCTTATCGGCATACTCATCTTATATGTCTTTCGCGGTTTTCTATTCATTCAACCGCAAAGATTTACTCCCTTTATGCCTTTTGGTCTGGGTTCGGTTTTTGCTACCGCAGGTCTTGTTTTTGTTTCATTCGGAGGCTTGACAAAGGTGTGCTGCGTTGCGGAAGAGGTAAAAAATCCGGGACGAAATATCCCCTTAGGAATGTTTCTCGCTTTTAGTATTGTGATGATTCTTTATGCCACAGTTGTTTTTGTAACAGTTGGATTGCTCGATTCTCAAGAACTTTCAAATTCTCTTATGCCGATTTCGCTTGGCGCCGGCGCCTTCATGGGAAATTTGGGAGTTCTGATATTGGCCATTGCCGCTCTTTTGGCCTTTGCCTCCACGGCAAATGCCGGTATCTTAACCGCTTCTCGGGATTCTATGGCCATGAGCCGGGATTACCTCTTACCCAAAATTTTTAGGAAAATAGATGCCAGATCTCAGACCCCTCATTTTTCTATAATCTTTACCACTGCTTTTATGATTATAATTATTCTATTCTTAAGCCTGGAGAATCTGATTAAGACAGCATCCACTATGAAGATCCTTTTGTTTCTATTTGTAAATCTATCCCTTATTGTTATGCGAGAAAGTAAGATAGAAAGTTATCGACCAAAATTTCACTCTCCGCTTTATCCCTGGATTCAGATATTAGGAATCTTGGGATATGGATTTCTTATTTTTAAAATGGGCAGAATCCCCCTTTCCATAACCGGTATCTTTATCGCTTGCGCTCTTACATGGTATTTGGTTTACGCCAGAAAGAGAGTAAAGCGCCAGGCAGCTCTGGTGCATGTTATTGAACGGGTTACTGCCAAAGAGCTGGTTGACGCTACTTTACCGGATGAGTTAAGAGAGATTATTATTGAGAGGGATAAGATCGTTGAAGATAGATTTGACCACCTTATAAAAAAATGTGAAATTTTGGATATAGACCACTCAATATCCGAGAGGGATGTATTCAAAATGTTGGCGGATGCTTTCTCCAAACGTCTTGGAATGAATAAAGAAAAGCTCTTAGAACTTTTTATAAAACGGGAGAAGGAGTCGAGCACAGTGATCACTCCCGGGCTTGCCATACCGCACATTATCGTCAAAGGGAAGCAAACGTTCGACATTATGTTAGTCCGTTGCAAAGAGGGGATTATCTTTCCCGATGCATCCCAGCCAGTTCACACCTTGTTTGCTCTCGTGGCTTCTGTTGATGAGCGAAATTTTTACCTCCGCGCCCTAGCGGCGATCGCTCAGACTGCCCAAGATAAAAATTTTGAGAAGAATTGGCTTACTGCCAGGAATGCCGAGGGACTCAGGGACGTAATATTGCTTTCAAGCAGGACAAGGGATTAATCAAATGAGACCATAACTTATGTCGCAACAATGAAAAATAGCGCTCCATAAGTTATGTGCTCATTGAAGAATGGGCTACCATAAGGAAATACGCTGATATCGACGCGGATTTACGCTGATAAAAGAGCCAAAATAAAGGGGACGTTTCACCTGCTCGCAGCCCCTTGCACTACATAGACTTATGAAAGCAGGTGGTACATTTTTTGCATTTTTGACATTTATTTGCAATGCGCTAAAGTTTTTGATAGCGTTCACAGAATAATATAGAATAGAAAAAGTGTACCGGCTAGTGACATAACTTATTGTGTTGTAAAGAGTTGGAAGAGGGTGAAACGTCCCCATAAGGACGCGTCCCCATAAGGACGCTGATAAAAGCATAGAAGCAGATATACCACGGAGGTAACATGAGTTTTAAAGGCGCAATCTTTGACTTAGACGGAGTGATCGTAAA
>JAMXCY010000144.1 GCA_024543015.1 Candidatus Omnitrophota bacterium
GAAAATAGTGACTATGGTTTTTCCTATGGAGCATAATAAAGCGCTACTGGAGAAATTCTGGCACAAAGCAGCCAGGCGCATTTACAAGCAGATCTGCCTTGGTCATAATGTTGCTTTTGTAACAATCGGCGATCCATTTATTTATAGTACATACATTTATTTAATTCGTAAACTGCGCGCTATAGATCCAAAAATAGTAATTGAGACTGTTCCCGGAATTAGCGCCATTAATGCTGTTGCGGCGCTTGGCCAGGTACCACTTGCTGAATATAAAGAGAAGATTGCCATTATTCCGCTACCTAAACAAATTAAAAAATTAAATTTGTATTTTGATTTGTTTGATACGGTTGTGCTGATGAAAGTAGGTAAGTTTCTCAACCAGTTAATTAGCTTTCTAACTCAACAGGGCCTGGAAGATAGCGTCTTTTTTGCCAGTCGAATTGGTTGTCCGGGACAATATCTAGCAAAGGGGCTAAAGCAAATTACTAAAGAGAAGTCCGGATATCTTTCTACAATGATTATCCGCATAAATAAAACTAAAAAGGCACAGAGATGAAAGTATATTTTATTGGTGCCGGACCGGGCGATCCGGAACTGTTGACTGTAAAGGCGAGAAAGATAATCAAAAAGGCAGACATTATCATTTACGCTGGTTCTTTACTGAATAAAGAAATCCTTAAACTTGCCAGAAAAGACGCCCAGCTTTATGATTCTGCCGGCATGAACCTGGAGGAAATATTATCTGTTATCAGAAAGATAAAATCAACTGATAAAATAGTCGCCAGAATTCACAGCGGTGATCCTTCAATCTATGGCGCTATTCAAGAACAAATGGATTGGTGCCAGAGACAAAAAATAAACTATTGCCTTATCCCCGGTATAAGCTCTTATCAGGCAGTAGCGGCAACTCTCAGGCAGGAGCTTACGCTTCCCGGAGTAAGCCAGACCGTGATCTTAACCAGGATTTCAGGCAGAACAAAGGTTCCAGCTAAAGAGGATCTACAAAAGTTAGCTAAAAGCGAAGCTACTATGGTAATTTTTTTGAGTATTCATGAGATAGAACGAGTTGTAGCGAAGCTAAAGAAAAGCTATGGATTGAATACACCGGTAATTGTTATAGAGAAAGTTTCTTATCCAGATGAACAAAGAATAGTTGGTACATTACAAGATATTGCTAAAAAAGTTAAGGCAGCAGGAATTAAACGTCAAGCAGTGATTATCGTTGGCAATGTCCTAAGAAAAAATTACCAAAAATCAAAACTTTATGATAAGAATTTTGAACACGCCTTTAGAAAGAAATAGGAATAATGATGATAGCTATAGTTGCCGTCACTAAAGAAGGCGAAGAAATAGCAAAAATAATTAATTCCAGTTTTTCCGGTAAAAGCAAACTCTATTCTTTATCTAAGGGACGTCTTAAAAATTTGGTTAACAAGCTCTTCGATAAAGATAAGTTTGAGGGCATTGTTTTTATTATGGCCTTAGGTATTGTGGTTCGGCTTATTACCCCGCATCTTAAAAATAAATATCTTGATCCGGCTGTGGTAGCTATTGATAGAGTCGGTCGGTTTGCCATTAGCGTAATTTCTGGTCACGAAGGAGGGGCGAATAAATTAGCCATAGAGATAGGCAATATTTTATATGCCGAACCGGTCATTACCACTGGATCGGAATCCAGAAAGAAGATAATTATCGGCATAGGATGCAGGCGTAATGTAAAAAAAGAGGAAATCGTGAAAGGGATAAAATATGCCATCACTAAGACGAAATCTTCGTTGAATAACGTCAGATATGTTGCCACTATAGATTTGAAGAAAAACGAATTTGGTTTAAAAAAAGCATGTTTAGAACTGAGAGTCCCTTTAAGAATTATACCAATGGATGTGATTAAGAATTTTAAAGGTAAGTACCAAAGGTCATCTTTTGTAAAGGAAAAGATTGGAATAGAAGGAGTAAGTGAACCATGCGCGCTATTAGCGGGGAGAAGAACAAAATTAATCTTGCCCAAGATAAAAACAGGCAGGGTTACCGTGGCCGTTGCCAGGGAAGATTGAGTATTGTTGGAATCGGACCAGGAGATACCAGCCTGCTCAGCCTTAGGGCCTTAAAAGCTATAAACAAATGCCAGGTAATTGTTGGTTATACGACGTATATAAAACTTCTGGAAGATTTAATAAGAAATAAAGAAGTCATCTCTTCGGGAATGACTGAGGAGATAAAGAGAGTCAAGCTTGCTATTAAAAAAGCACTGGCAGGTAAAGATGTTTGTCTTGTTTGCAGTGGTGATCCCGGCGTTTATGGCATGGCCGGTTTGGCGTTAGAGCTTTTAAATAAAGAAGAAATAGATAGAATTAAGATAGAAATCATTCCGGGTATAATTGCTGCCTCAAGCTGTGCTAGTCTTTTAGGTGCGCCTTTGATGCACGACTTCGCGGTTATTTCCTTAAGCGACCTTTTAACTGATATGCAATTGATAAAACAAAGGATTAAGAAGGCTTGCGCAGGAGATTTTGTCATTGTTTTTTATAATCCCAGAAGTAAAAAGAGGACTCGACCACTGAAAAAGGCCTGGCAGATTTTAATGGAGCATAAATCACCGAATACGCCGGTGGGCATAGTACGCAATGCCGAAAGAGACAATACAGAGGTAATAATTACGATTTTAAAAGATATGCTTAGTTATGCCGAAAAGATCGATATGACCACCGTAATCATTGTAGGTAATGCGCACACTTTTGTAAAAGCAAGATATATGATTACACCCCGGGGGTATAAGCTTAATGGGTTTGATAGTAATCGGAATAAGTTACAAAACAGCGTATATTAATATACGCGAAAAGTTTTCTTTTACCA
>JAMXCY010000145.1 GCA_024543015.1 Candidatus Omnitrophota bacterium
TGTCGTTGCGGCAGATGAAGGAGTGAAACCGCAAACTAAAGACGCCTTGAAATACATCCTTAAAGAGGGGATGACCTTTATTGTTGCAATAAATAAAATAGACAAGCCAAGTGCAAACATTGAAAAAATAAAGCAGGAATTAGGTAAAGAAGGAGTGCTCTTGGAAGGATTTGGAGGCAATATTTCTTGGCATGCAATTTCTGCCAAAACCGGTGAGGGTATACCAGATCTACTAGACCTTATCTTATTAGCGGCTGAATTGGAAAATGTGACGTACAACCCGGACGCTTCTGCATCTGGTGTTATTATCACTGGTCACTTGGACCCTCACCGCGGCCCGGCTGTCGGTGTTGTTGTAATAGACGGTCGGCTTCAAAAGAAGCAGTTGATTTCCACAGAAAGTGCTAAAGGAAAGATTAAAATACTTGAAGATTTCCAGGGTAATTCTGTTGAATTTTTAGAACCAAGCGCGCCAGCAATGATTTTAGGGTTTGAAACTTTACCTGAGGTAGGTGAGGAGTTTTTTACGGGTGATAAATATAATAAACCAAGCGCTCCGGCAATCCAGCCAACTGATAAAAAAGAGAAATTACAAGAGACGTCTGGTGGAGAAAAAAAACCACTGAAAGTTTTATTAAAAGCTAATGAAGCGGGATCTTTAGACGCTCTTTTACATATAATCCAAAATATTGCTCAACAAACCAACATTACGGTAATTGATAAAAAAGTTGGCAATATTCATGAAAGTGACATTAAACTTGCTATGGCCACAGGGGCTATCATAATTGGTTTTAAAGTAAAAGCAGATAAAGATGCTCTTAGCATGGCTAAGATGCAAAAAGTAAATATAATGATTTCACCGATTATCTATGAATTAGAAAAAAATTTAGAAGAATATATTCTGAAAGAAACCCCTCCGAAAAAAAGAGTTATTGAAATATTAGCGGTTTTTGGCGAAGCTAAAGGTAAGAAACAGGTAATAGGCGGTAAGGTTACAGAAGGCCCGATTAAAAATTTGGAAGTATTTGAAATTATTAATTTAGTTGATGGAGATAAAGTAATTGGTGAGGGGAAGATCAACAATCTACAATCTCAAAAGAAAGATGTTTCTCAAGCTGAAACAGATCAAGAAGTTGGACTTCTGGTAGAGAGCGAAACACAGATTAAAGTGGGAAATAAACTTGTGTTTAGCAACCAGATATAAATGAAGCCATATAGAAATTTAAAAATTGCAAGTCTTATCCAGCAGGAATTAAGCCAAATACTAGTTAAAGAATTTAACTTTGAGGGCGCACTTGTAACAATTATAGGAGTCGAAGTATCAGGAGATCTATTGCAAGCTAAAGTAGAATTAGGTATTATCCCCCTTAAAAAGGGGCCTGCAATATTTGCTATAATTGAGAAGCGGAGCAGGGAACTTCAGTACAAACTACTTAAGAAAATGAGGATTAGATTTGTGCCGAGGTTGAGGTTCAAAATTGGGAAGATTAATTAGAAAGAAAGTTTGTTCCACGCAAATATGGCCTGATAGCCAAGTGGTAAGGCAAGAGTCTGCAAAACTCTTATACGCGGGTTCGATTCCCGCTCAGGCCTCTCATAATCTGCCCGGGTGGCGGAACTGGTTTACGCAAAGGACTTAAAATCCTTGGCCCGAAAGGGCTTGTGGGTTCGAATCCCACTCCGGGCACTATAAGGTATATTGCTGGACACGTTTTAAAATGCGTTTAAACTGAGATTAGTGGTGAAAAAATCATTGATAGTTTTTCTTGCAATCCTTGTAATCCTTATTTTATTTTATATTTGGCGCGGGCTTGTTTCACCTACGCCAGCTGAAGTGCCAGAGAAGCCGGCAGAGTTAACAACATTTCGAGGACCGCCACCGGGCCCAGCTAGTGGATTTAAGGGACCTACAGAACCACCACCATCATAAGATAAAGGCGGGTATAAGTTAGTGGTAGACTATCTCGTTGCCAACGAGAAAACGCGAGTTCGATTCTCGCTACCCGCACAGAAATAAGAAAAACTAAAGAAGTGTTATAATGTTTCTTAATGGAGGTTGCTGTTAAGTTAATTATTACCATTCTTTTTATTACTCTAATTGCGTTGACTATGGTGTTTTTCGGTATTTTTGGAATTGCTCCCCTTACGCGCTTAGTTAATAAAGTAGACAAGGAAGACATTAATACAATAGTAGTGACTGAAGAGGAGACAGAAACAGATGTAATAATTGAAGAAGAACTTCAAGGATTACAAGAAGATGCACGAGTAACAAGTCCCGTAACCGAAGAAGGAGAAGTCGTCACCCAGGAAGGTGTCCCGGTAAAGCTTGACGTAGAACCTGGAACCCCTGATGCCCCCCAGCAGTCAAACCCGATAAGCGAAGAAGCATTACCAGAAGACACAATAAAACTGCAGGCCAGTGCGGCAGGCTTCTCACCAAACACCTTCACCGTAAGGTCAGGCACCGCCGTTACTCTGTCCCTCACCACTGCCGATGACAGGTCACATGTCTTCAAATTCAATGATCCCACTCTCTCAGCTGTTGCAATAGGCGTAGGAACAAGCAAGACCAGAGCAATCACCTTTAATGCCCCGGCAAAAGGAGAATATTCTTTCTTCTGTGATGTCCCGGGACACGCAGGAAGAGGTGAAACGGGAACTATGACGGTAAAGTAGAAAATAGAAGGTTCTCTCGCCAATCAGCTTCCGCGTAAACCCGCGTAGCTATCCGCGCTCATCTGCCTCTATATTTATGCCAAAAAAGAGAGAAATTAAGAAAATAATAGCCGACCGGCATATTTTCATTATTAACGTTCTTAGCGCGGCCGTTTTAATAC
>JAMXCY010000146.1 GCA_024543015.1 Candidatus Omnitrophota bacterium
CGCCTCCGTCTTCACCTCTTTGTCGGGATGGCGGATTGCTTGCTCTATAAGTGGAAGATACTTTTTATCGTCCATATTTCCAATGACCTCAATGATATTTTTAACAACGAATGCCCGTTTGTCATTAAGAGAATCCTTTAATCTAGATATAGCCTTTTCCCCTATCTTTTTCATCATTAGAGCTATATTCCTTTTTTTCATGTATATATCAAACGGGTCTAGCCTTGCATCATCTTTTTTAAAAAGAAGATCCATAAGCGGGTTGAGTATTATTTCTTCGAACTCAACCATTAAATCGATTATATCTATATAATCCTTCTCGACCTTTCCTCTAAAAGAAAATAATATGTGATTTATATTCTCCGGGGTAAGGATTCTCTTTATTGCTGCCTCTGCGGCATCCTTAAACTCAGCTGACCGCTGGCTGGAAGCAGAGATTTCTTCTTTTATAGCGGTAAGCGAAATCAATAACAAAGAGTGGTTTCGTTTATGTATAAGCTTATTTACTGTTATCTCCAAATTTTTCAGAATATTAATATAGACGTTAATATCATTTTCGGTTTTGAGATGCGCGGCCAATTTACATTCAATAGTATTTGAGATATTAAATTCCTGCTTGTTAATAAGAACATCTGATACCTTTTCTATTCCTTCGATGGCCGAAATGCGCACAGGCGATAAAGCTGAATCCAGCCTTGCTAAAATGCTTTTAGCAAGTTTATCAACAGTGACTATATCTTCCTTTACTATCAGGGCCTCGGTTAAAGGCTTTAAATTATCTATCGATTTCTTATCCAATGGCTCTGTCGTTTTGCCCCCAATCAATCCTTCAGCCATTTCGTTAAAAAAAGACGTAACAAAAATATCATCCAGCGCTTTTTTTGCAGGTTCTTTGTCTACGCCCGCTCTTTTAAACAAGTCCTGGATTTCTTTATATGACAAATTTTTTGACTGTTGACTGCCGACTATGGCTTTTGCAAACTCTTTAAATTCATCGGGCCTTATCTCCGATTTATCTTGTCCTTCATTTAATATTTTTATAATATCTTTTTTATTCAGCGAGGATAATATATCACTCATGAAATCGGCGACATTTCCTCCTTGCCGAGAGCTTTCCCTTATCATCTTTGTCCTTGTAATGCGGTCGAGCGACAGGAAGTTCTCTGCAATGCGCTTTTTCCCGCCTTCCCATTTCGCAGCATCCTTTTCCGAAAATTCATTCAGAGCTGCATATAGTGTTTCAAGCATCATGAAGCTTTTGTTGTCTTCGTTAAGGTGCTCTTCTGAAATATCTCTCATTGCCTCTAACACAGAGTCAATAGCCTTATCCGAATCTGAAAGCATTTCTCTGTTTACCGTAAGCCCTTCATTGTCTACGGAAAAAATATTACCCACAGCTGAGGATGTCGATATAATTTGCTTAAACAATTCCCCTGCCCTTTTTGACTTAATAGTTAAATCGGAGCTTTTTCTGTACCTGACCTCATGTACTTTGATATTTGCGATAGCGTTCTCTCTGAGTAATTTACCAAATCCTCCGGCAGCCGTGATGTCGTCGTCTTTTTGCGAAGCAATTGAAAAGAAAGATTCCAATTCTCTTTTTCTCAGGCCTCTTTTAAAAGTTATGCTATCTACTTCGTAATTGGAAAATAGCGAGATAACGCCGTGCAGGATCATCTCATTAACCGCTTTCCTGCTCACCTGACGCGCGTTAATAATTATCTTCTCTCCCGAAAAGCTTATACTCAGCATAGGGTCATTCTCAAGAATTTTTGTAACACACTCCTCCAGATGTTCTACTGATTCCACGCGCGTTTTATTGTCAGTCGGATAAAGCTGAGAGTTTATCCAACTCGCCCTAAGTGAAAAAACAAAATCCGGAATCAGCGCTGCGCTTCTTTCGCATAACGGAGTCTCGGCAATTTCTTCGATGTCCGCTTCCTCTTCCTCGCCAACAACTTGTTTTATATACGGGGGTAAATCTAACTTATCGGAAATTGATTTTAGTTTATCAATTTCGCCGGCCTCCTTTAAATGGTGTCGTAAATTGCCGTAAACCCTGCCAATCTTGGATCTGTCGTACTTACTTAAAAAATTAGCCACCTGGCGATGTAACTGCTGCAATTTCTGCTTTTCAATAGCACTGTAAAGATTTTCCTTAATGACATTATTAGCAAAGCTTAAAGTGCCATCACCTGACAGGGCAGTAGCTTCTAATAAGCCCTTATTCTTTAATTTATCCAGAATATCAAGCAATTCCCCTTCATTTTTACCGTAAAGAGAACTTAGGATTTTGACGTTGAAATTCTTTCCCAATATGGCTGCTTTGGACAGGACTTCTCTGCTTTCGTCATCAAGTTCTAAGATACGCCTATCGAGAATCTCTTTTAAAGATACGGGGACCATATTCAGGCGTCCATTATCAAGATTCCATCTGCCTTCCTTGGGATAGACTATTTTGTTTTCCAGAAAACTTCTTAATATCTCTTCGATATTAGACGGAAATCCCCAGCTTGTACTGGAAATCTTTTTTTGAATCTCAAGCGGCAGTGAAAGGCCTGAAAATACGGATTTTACCAATTCCGAGGTAGCGTTTTCCGTGAGGGGTCCGAGGCTGATTTCTTCTAAAATCTGCTTTGTCCTTTCATTTTGCATAAAGCTCGTGAATGGAACTACTCGCTGTGCCTCCTCATCCTTTAATAGATCTCTCGACAGCGTTACCGCAAGGTAAACGCCGCTTGAGATACCCTCTCCCAACAACCAATCTATGATCTTTAGACTCTCCCTATCTATCCATAAAATATC
>JAMXCY010000147.1 GCA_024543015.1 Candidatus Omnitrophota bacterium
AGCTAAAAGGAATATCAGCGATGCTATGAGTAATGCTGCTACAATCAACTTTTTCATACTTCCTCCTTTTATCTTAATGTTATTCCCTTTTCACTTTTCCTATACCACAAATATTCCGTCCAATGATTTTCACCGCTTGTTAAAGCAATAAAATCTTTTATAGAAAGATAGCCTGGGATAAACGTCAAGGCCGCTTGTTTTATCTGGCGTTCTGCTTCAGCTCTCTTTCTCTTTTCCCAATCGGAATCGCCCATGTGCGTTGCGTAAGTATATAATCCCAAAGCTAACTGAGCAGTTGGCGGTAATGATGTCGGTGCGGTCCCGAATAAATAACTTCTCTCATACCCTAATGTATTTAAGATTGCTCCAGCAATTACCAAATATTTCAGATAATTTATTCTATCCCCTAAAGTGATTTGCAGTTTTGGATCATATCCGGTGCGTCCCGTAAACGCCCTTGTAGCCGCTTCCCTATGGAATATAAACCAATGGTTCATCCACCAACTTTGAAGTCTTGTAATACCAGCCAATGACTTATATCTGAAAACCTCCGGCATCCCCATTCCTATATACTGAAATTGTGTCGTGTGCGCGCCGTATTCCATCTCTTTTAGAAGCCGTGCCTTTTCACTCGGATAAAAGAAATCTCTCTTTTCAGTATAAGTCCTTTGCGGATCAGCCCAACCGTGATCCTTGAATTTCGGGTTCTGTATCTTATTCGCAGTCCAATGGTAAGCGGTGTTCATTGCCTGTGATACATTACTCATAGCCGACCATTGGTAAGGGGCAAGCCCAATCTTCTCTATTTTTCCCTTTAGCTCCGCAGGCATATCCTCAAAACCCGAATAAGATTTTTTAAACAAGCTATCTGTCTTTAATTTTTCTAAAGTAGGATAAGATGAAGTTGAAAGATACCCAAGTAGAGTCGGTCTTACTCCATATAGAGCCAATAATTGCAAAGTCTGCATTTTATTTCTTAAAAGCTGTTTCGGTCTAACTCCACCCATAACCCCATATATAGGAAGTCTGCTAATTGCTCCAATTACATTGGTAAGAGGCTTCTGCCCTATATGTTTGCCGAAAGGTTTTAAAACCGCATTTACGACGGTTTTTATGGGTGTATCCGTTACCCATAGATTGACACTCTGGTCTAATGCTGTCTGTCGGCCACCTAATACAATATTCACATAATCTATGAGCCACTTCTTTGTAGCCGCCGGCATAGTCGCCTGTGCGTCGTAATGGGCTTTCTCCGCCGGTGTAAGGTTCTTATAAACCGCCTTATCTTTAGAAAGCGCGCCCAAAATCCTGTTAAAAAAGTATTTCGGCTGAGCTAAGTATATCTCTTTTAATCCTGTCCATACCATCGACTTCATTACATAAGCGGGGTCTTTTGAGAAATGCACCAACAAATCATCCCGAAGTTTCCTCTGCATTTCCATAGGGTTAAAAACTTTCTTTCCCACTACTTGTTCAGACCAGAATTTTATCCCCTCTGGCAGAGGATACCTACCATCAATTACTTCCTTTGCCATTTTATCGGCGGTATGTCTAAAATATGCCTTCCTGAATTTTATCGGTTCTAACCCTAATGAAATCCTTACCGCATTTTCCCTCGCTATAATATCTCTTGTCAAGTCCCTGAAATAATTAAATACCTTTGTGTTTTTCTCAGATAGTTCAGGTGGGGCCTCTTCGTGGATATTGAGGAGTTGCGCCATTTTCTCACGATCCGCCTTTTTTAGTTTCTTTGTTGCAACATCAATCTGGTGCGCCACTTTCCCATACTCAATATCAAGTTTCTGCTTTCCTATCTCAAAGGGTTCGGCAAGTTTTTTTACACCCAAGAGTTCAGCATATCTCGCTTGTGAGGTCAGGAGTTTCACAGGTGTCGGCTTTTTAAATACTACCTCAAAAAATTCCTCAGTAACAAGAGCTGTTGTTCGAGGTATCGAAGGGGGGACAATCTTGCCCGCCCTAAATGTTGGTTCAGGCAAATCTTTAAGGGCATCTATAAAAATCTTTGCTTCTGCTTGCGTCATATCCTTGACACTTGTCTTGCCCGTCATCTGTTTTGCAAGATGTCTATATTGAGGCTTGACCTTCCCCTTCGCAGAGATAAACGCTTTCTTGCTTGCTATCGTATGAACCTGCTTAATCTGTTCAGGTGTAGCTTTTGCTATTTCAGGCGTTACCTCTGCTTTTAAGGGTTCAACCCCCCCTACAATAGGCGGTTTTGCCACCTCAGCCTTCGCTGGTGCGACTTTAGGTGAGGTAAGCAGTATCTCCCTACCCGTAGTGGGTAATATCTCTTTTAAGGGCAAAGTAACGGCTTTGTCAACTTTGGGGGCTTTTGTTACAACTTCGGGTAATTGCTTGATTTTCGCCCATCTTGGCACTCGTATTTTATCACCCCGCAGAATAGCCGAGATATATTTATTCAAAAATAATTCGGTATTCTCATCTATCGCTATGATGTTTCCTTCAGGATAAAGTTTCTTAATATCAACACCGCTACGTTCCAAAGATCCCTTTATTGGTGCAAAGGCTTTCCTTATAATTGCGGTTTCAGAGGTTGTCGCTACCCTTGTAAGAGCAAATTCACTTGCCCTTATAGCTCCCCTGATTGCAGGTGGTTCGATTCCCACGGCAGTCCCATAAGAGGCCATTGCGGTATACCAATTAGGGGCATCCTTGCCTACGATTGCCTTGTAATAATTATTCCATATCTGTTCATAGTTGCCATATTCGGCTTTGGGGATTTTCCTAAACGGGATATAACTTTGAAATGCCCGGCCCAAAAC
>JAMXCY010000148.1 GCA_024543015.1 Candidatus Omnitrophota bacterium
GGCAAGCGGTGGATATACCAACAGTGAAGCCCGCCTACCCCTCGGGGCACAGGCAAGCGGGCGGTGCATTAGATCATTGAATACGAAAGAACGAATAAAGGGTATTGTAAAGCCGAAGCATAAGGCCAGCCGAAAGTCCTAATAAAGACCTTCGGGGGCGATTTTTCATAACCCTTTGTAAATTCACGACTTGGCATTTTTGTTTTTCCTCAAAAAAGAAAAAATTAAAGGGGGCGAAGAAATTAAAAGAAAGAATATTTTTGGGGGCGATTTTGATGTTTTTAAAAAGCAGATTTATTATTTGTTTTTTGGTCTCCTTGTCCATCGTTTTCTTGTCCGGATCATAGCCTTCTAAAAACTCCTCTACCCTGTTCAAATAGTCCTTTGAACGCTCCCTCTCAATCTCTCTAACCTCTTGTAATGCAATGAGTTTCTTCAATTCCTCTTCTTCGTTTCTTAGCCCTTCGTTTTTCTGTTTGTACAGCTCTTCACTCAGCAAATTTTCCAAATAGGCGTCAGTAAGTTTTGACTGCTTTTTTAGGTTGTTTTGGAGCCTATTTTTGACCTTCGCAAGGTCTATTTTTGCATTTTTGGCAAAAATATGAAAATTTGCGTCATTTTTAAAAGTCCCTGTCGTCCATCGGCTCGTTTTTAGCTTGTCGTTCTTAAGTAATGTCTCTAAGATCTCGGCAACTTCTGACTCTATCTCATTGGCCTTTACGCTTTTGTTTTTGCATCTGATAAAGCTTCTATAGGGCCCGGCGCAACGATACCATCGTTTCTTAACACCGGTTCTATGGTTAGAAATAGATGAGATGCCCAAGTATTTATGATTGCACTTCGCGCAATAGAGTAAACCGGATAGTGGATAATCGTTAGCCTTTTTTCTTCTCTCAACTCTTCTTGTCTTCAATTTCTCATGCACAAGCTCAAAATCTTCATCGGGAATTATAGGTTGATGTTTGCCCTGGGAGATAATAACTTTATCCGGTGGGTTCTTTATGTAGCGATATCCCTTCTTCGTCTTCTGTGTCTTATCGTAATAATGCCTGTTCCAGACAAGCTTTCCGGTATAGATTCTGTTCTTTAGGATATCGCCAATCAGCTTTGTGCTAAAGATATTGCCTTTGCGGTTGCGATATCCTTTTTTCGTAAGATATTCGGTAATAGCAAAAATACTTTTATCGCAAAGAAACATTGTATAAATTAGTTTAACAACCTTTGCCTCTTGCTCATCTACTTCTAACAGCTTCTTCTCTTTGTTATATCTATAACCATAAGGAGTATAACGAGCGCCCTGCCAATTACCTTGCTGAACGCCTTTAACCATGCCGGGGAAGACTCTTTCTGCAATTCTGTTTCGTTCAAATTCTGCAAAACTACCTAACTGCTGAAACATCAGCTTTCCTGCTGATGTTGTGCTATCAAATGGCTCTGTGGCTGATTTAAAACCAACGCCATAAGACGCTAACTCATCTACTAAATTAAGCATGTCCTTTAGGTTTCTGCTAAATCTATCGATTTTATAGACCAAAACTAAATCAAACTTCCTCTGCTTGGCGTCCTTAAGAAGCTGCTTTAAGGCAGGGCGCTCGGTAGTATAACCGCTTATACCGTCATCTTGATAGACCTTGAATATCTCAAGGTCTTCTCGCTTAGCAAAAGACTCAAGACATTCTCTCTGCACCTCAAGAGAATATCCCTCTTTGGCTTGATCTTCAGTGCTAACTCGTATATAAACCGCTATTTTATTCATAATAAATTACATATCCATTGTTTCTTATCATCCCCTGCTTCCTTAAACTGCTCCTTTATTTCTATACGGGACGAGTGAAAGTAATGCTATCCTAGAAGTATTTCTATACATTCCTCTGATATTTTTCTAATTTCAAGATCTTTTGTCGTCTTGCCTATTTCTGAAATTATGCCAGCTAACATTTCTAACTGATTAATCTCTATACCGGTTATGATGAGTTTATAAATAGCAGCGATTCTAGGTTTAGCCTGGGCTAAAGCCTCTTCTGCATTGGTTACTTGCTTCCACTGTTTATCTCCATCGAAATATCTAAGATGGTCTTCAAATTTCACCTTCTTACTATCAAAGACCAAAATATTGTATAGAGGCTTATATTCAAGCGCCTGCCTATAAAAAATTTCTGTTCTTTTACTATTAAAATTTTTCAAAACCTCAAGACGTTGCTCTACCATATATAACACAGACGATAGTGAATCTTCTTTAATATATGTTGAATATTTAAATGCCATATACTCAACTCCATCGTCATCACCTTTCTCAATAAGTCCTTTACCAAAGGGGAAAAGAAACTGCCAATATTCTTTTTTCTCCTTTAGAATTTTCTCCAATACTCTACTATCTTCTCTATTCATTAAAATAGCAAGGGCATAAGCTGAATTATATCTTGACCAGTAGTCATGGTGTAACATAAGAATCTCTTTTAGAACATCGATAGCTTCTGTTGCATTCAACTTGGCAAGCGCTATGGGTATTTGTTGTCGTTGAACGTTCCTACCAGTAGATTCACCGGGCTCACCTCTGATTACGCATCCTTGTTCTTTACCATACATATTATCTGGAGCACTCAAACATTTAATCAGGATGGGAATCACCCTTTTATCTTTTAGCTTTTCGAAATTATCGGAGGAATGTCCTTCGAAATCACTTGAAATAAATGCATATTCTCCAACAGCCGAAATCGCTCTTTCTCTCTTTACTCTAATTTCTTAATAGATGCTGTCCTTAATGGTGGGTTGGAAGAATTTTGTGTAAAGAGA
>JAMXCY010000015.1 GCA_024543015.1 Candidatus Omnitrophota bacterium
TCCTGTCTTTAAAGCAGCATGTCTTGATATGAGCTTAATCTTTTGCAGGCCTTCCTGAGCCCGGAAATGACTGGGAGAAATATTAAGCATTTGCTCATATAGCTCAATGGCCTCCTGCCACATCGCTTGATAGGAATATAACTGGCTTAAGTCAAACATTGCCTCCACATTCTTTTCGTCTTTGCCTATCAGCTGCGAATAATAATAGATGGCTTGTTCTACCCGATTATCCCAATAAGCCTCCTTTGCCTTCATTTCTAACTCAATCAATTCATCGTAATCCTGATCCAGAATTAATTGATATGCCTTTAAGGACTCCTCATATCTCCTGGCCCAGCCTAAAACACGGGCCTTTTGCAAATGCACCTTTTGCGCCCCGTCTTCTTCCCGGCCTTCTTGATCAAGCAGCTGATCGTACAATTCCAAGGCCTGGTCGTATTTCTTATCCCAGCTTAAAACATCGGCCAGCTCTTCCTTAACTTCTGGTTTCTCCTCAGCCTGAAGAATCTCTTCATATAGAGATGTGGCCTTTTCAAACTCTTTACTCCATGAAAGGGTTTGGGCTAAAGCTCTTTTTATTTGCTGGTCCTGCGGATTGGCGGAGAGAAGTTTGTTAAAGGCCTCTATGGCTTGAGGATGCTTTTGGGTCCACTGGTAGGAATAAGCAAGTTCTTTCAGGGCTTTTTGGTTGGAAGGGTCTAACGAAGCCGTTTTTTGGTAAAATGCTATCGCCTTTTCATATTCGCCTTTTTTAAAAAACTGATGCCCCTGATAATAATTTATATCCGCCTCTTGTGTCTTTTGATAGATTGATGTCGTTAAGGCGGAGGTTAAGATTAATATAAAAATAAAGAAAATTACCTTTATATTCATAAGCCTGATGCTTATTTTACCATAAGACTGCCCGAAGTGCCACAAAAAAGCCTCAAGGGTTACCCCATTACAAATGTGAATAGCAGAAGATTGGGTATTTGTAACGGGGCGCGTCTTGAGGCTGGATCTGTTTTAGCCGTATGTTTAAGCCCGGCTTAAACAGTTAAATGAGCCTACAACTTACGGAACGAAGTGACGTAAGTTGTTTGGGCGAATTTAATCCTGAGGCCGCCAACCTGTCCTTCGAAGCCCAAAGGGCGAAGAAGGAAGGCGGCCGAAGGATCTTACGTCAGTTTCTCGATTACGTTGGACAACGTCTCCTATGCCTTAGCCCTGTAATAAATCACTAAAATTAGAGTCCATAAAGATAGGCTAAAACCAATTGAGTAAGTAGTAATAAGGATTGGGACTTTTAGCCATGCCGTATAAAGCAATCCGGCTGCATGGCCGGCTACAACCATAATCCACGACCACAAGCTTAAACCGGAAACATCCTTTGTCTTCAATATACTTACAATCTGCGGAATAAAGCAAAAAGTAAAAAGCAACATACTAATTATGCCAAATATATACATTTTAGCTCTTTTTCACTTTTTCTTATCCCTCAAAGTATAGATTGTATTACTCTAGGGACACCCTCCCGATTACCTCGGGACCTGGCCCCTATTTACTCGAACTTGTACGAATTTGAGAATTCATAGACTCGATTATCAAAAATTATATCACTATAAATTATAGCCCTTTTCAAAATAATGCCTTCTAAGCTGGTGCAACGGCTAAGCGCTACGTATGTTTGACCATGCGTAAACGCTCCATAGCCCATATCAATAATAATGTCCTTAAACGTTTGGCCCTGGCTTTTATGAATTGTTATAGCCCATGCTAACTTAATAGGGTATTGTTCAAATGATCCAATCACTTTTTCTTTAATTTTTTCTTCTATAGGATTATAAATATATTCTATTTTTTCCCAGGATACCTTTGGAACTTTGCATATATTATCTTCTATTCTAACTTCTATATGTGTTTCAGACAAGTCAGCGATCTCAGCAATTGTTCCGTTAACCCATCTTTTGTCACGATCGTTTTTAATTAATATAACCTGCGCACCCTTCTTAAGTGTTAAACAAACTTCCGCAGGATACGAAGTTTCATCAAACTTACCGCATATATGAGCGTTGTACCTAAACTCTTTATGAGTGATCTTCGCCAGACAGCTTTCATTAATTGTGTTAGCATCGCTATTTGTTGTTGTAAGTGTAACTACTCCGCTTTCATGAGTTACATTGGGATTCACGCGTTCATTTAAATACTTAAGATCACTTTCATCAACTTGTTTAACACGGATTTTATTAAGCAGTCGGATAAAATTCTCATCCTTTTGCCTGTAAATCTTATGTAATTCAACGTATTTTAAATTGATTTCCTTTATGACATTAGCACTAAAGAAATAAGGGCTCTTATACAATTTCTGTATTACACCTCTAATATCTCTATCAACAACGGGTGGTAATTGAAAAAGGTCCCCAAATAAGATAATCTGAACGCCTCCAAAAGGAAGGTCGTGTTGTCCCCTATTTATTCTCAGCGCATAGTCAATGCCATCTAGAAGATCAGCCCGAAGCATAGACATTTCATCGATTATGATTGTATCAATTTTTTGAAGTAACTCCTTATTGCGTAGTCTACGGATATGGTCTTTTTGGATGAATCGGGGAGGAAATTTAAAAAAAGAATGAATTGTTTGGCCCCGAATTTTAATCGCCGCTACACCGGTTGGAGCCAATACTGCAATACTTTTCTTAGTCTCAGTCCTAAAATACTGTAAGAGCGTAGATTTTCCTGTCCCTGCCTTACCAGTAATAAATATATGCTCTTTGGTATTCTCCATTAAATTAAAAGCACGCTGAAATTCTTCATTAAATTCAAAGTCATCAGGTATTTCTGTCTTTGTTTCGAGGACAATTTTTTCGACTTTTTGCTGTTCATTCTTTGACAGAGTCATCTTAAACTTATTAAAAATATTAATCATACATATGCCTTTTATTTAAGATTGTTCAGACCTAGCTTTCTACATCTCTAGTATAGTAGAGACATTGTCCGAATTGTTTCCCTCGATTTCGCTCGGGACTCCCTTGGGTCGCGGGACGGTGTCTTGGTTTTAATCGGGACAGTGTACCTTCAACAATTACAATAATTACAATAAATGGGAACAGATCTATTGTTTCTACTAGTGATTATAAAACAGCTACTAATTCCGCTACAACACGAAATTCGACTGCTGGGATATTTTCTAAAACGATGTCCTTAAAATCCTTGCTGTCAGGCGAAAGAATTATTTTTTTATGCCTACATGTCCCATCGGGGAAGTATTCCTTTTCGCTTTTGTAACGCTTTATAGTAAATTGTCTTGTGGTTTCAGGGTCAGAGATTGAATGACACTCTACAATAACAACTAATCCGTTCCTGGTTCCACCTTTATCAAAGCGAAATACACAATAACTCCCATCGGGAATAGTTGGTTCCATCGACTTGCCCACTACTTTTGCTACAAACATATCTTTATGTAAAGCAGTTGGCAAATCTACTCGAATCCATCCAATAGGATCAGGGTCAACTTGTGTTTCCTTACCAAATGAAGTAGCTACTGCTTCCAACGATAAAACAGGAAGGTACTCCTTGAACTGTAAATGTCCTGCAACTTCAGACAGCACTTCACTGTATTGCTCCTCATCTTCTTTAACTACATGAGAAAACATCAAAGCGCCTTTCTTGCTTTCAAGTTTAGACTTAAAAAATCTTTCTGTCTCTTTATCCATAAAATATACGTAAACACCATGATGTGCGCGCGACATTAATACTCTATAAACATGTTTAAGATGGGCTGTTAGTGTAGGATTTTTTCTCTTAATTTGCTTGTCAAAAGAGTTGTCAGGCATACTAATCCAACCTTCGCTTTCTCGCCAAACGAGATCATTTCCAAAAATTACTCCTATATAATCAAATTCAAAGCCTTGAGCTGTATAAACTGTGCCGACTTGTTCCATGCCACTATGATCAGTAGCCCACTTCCAAAATTCATTTTTCTTTTCCCAAGGCATTTTAAAGTCCCCTATGCGGACATCCTTTACTAAGGAACCATCCGGATTTGGATTACTCCATTCCCAACAAAAACCAGCAACTATCCTTGCTGAATTTTCCTTATGTCTATTTTTCTCATCAATTGCTCTTTTTAAGCCTTGAGGAGTATCGAAAATTTTAAACTCCATTTTCGCATCAAAGATATCAATGTCAGATTCTCTAATCTCTAGTAATTTATCTATCCACTGCAAATATGCATCTGAACCAGAACAACGAAATTGAGTTCGAAGTTCAAATTCGGTTACGTTGACATCTTTTATACCAAGCCTAGTAGCAGAATTCTTTATTAATTCAACATTACCTATTTCCTTAGGACGAACAACCTGAAACTCATCTATAAAAAATATCGACAGCTTAGCTGGCTTTATAAGGTCATCCATTTGAGGGTTTTTAGAGCGAAATTTAAAAGGCACTCCATAATCGTTACTATTCGACCTAATTCTATGGGCTTCATCGCATACAAGAACATCGATTTCATTCTCTTTATGCCGTGTAAAACTAAAGAAGAATTTAAAGAGATTCGACGCCCTGCGTCCAACAATTTTTCTTAATGTATTTGTAAATGCAGATGAGCCAGTTGCATGATACACAACTTTGCCCTGACGCATTAATTCACCCATAACTTCTAATGCAATTACCGATTTACCAGTACCGGGACCACCCTTAACAATTACGACAGACTTAGTACTTGTTTTACTCAATTGCTTAGCTTTATTGATAATGGCGTTATAGGCAGCAATCTGATCGTCAATGAGAGTAAAAATTTGCTGTTTATGAATCATATCGCCTGTGTGATCTAAGAGCCTTTTAGAAGGGCGCACAGGGCTATTTATAAAACGATTGAAGACTTCTAAGCCATCACTATTCCTCAACCTTTCCTGCAAATAGAGGCCGAGCTCTCTAACATCCTCTTTAAGAAACAATGGAAAAGTTTTAGTAAATTTATGAAATTTAGGGAGGGAAAGTATATTTTCTTTTTGTTTAGAGTAATTATGACAATACGTACAAGAGTTTAAATTAACGGAGTTATTATCACTACTGAAAATTAATAAAAAATCCTGCAAATCAAAATGATATCCCTCGACTTGTAAACATGGATGGGGAAATTCTCGTTTACCAAAGAAATCTACTATTATGTTGCCTTCATTTTCACAATCATAAACATGTTCATTAGACCACTGCTTTAATTCCATTAAAACAACAGTATCTTTGTTTTCATTGCTTTTTCCAAACAATAGTACGTCAATACGACGCGTTAAATAAGGTAATTCATATTCTATGATTATTGTATTATCAGTTAGGTTGGAATAAGTAAATGCATTATTCAGGAAATTAAGTGATTGCTGCCATGAACGATATTCCGATTCCGAAGGAAACCTTTTATAATAAACCGAGAAATTATCTCTTAATATATCGGCAATACGATTATGCACTACATCATTTGAAAACTTCTTAATAGATCCTTCATAAAGTCTCATAATTTATTATATTTAGTGTGCTTTCCACGCGCTTTTTCTGCGGGATATTTACTTGCATTTTTTGACAATTTCTGTTCCATGGCTTCCAATAAATTAACTCCTAAATTATCTGCTAATTCAAAAAGATATAACGCTATATCGGCTATTTCATCTTTAATTTCGTCATGATTTTTCCTTGCATATTTTTCTACTTCTTCAGTAGTTTTCCATTGAAAATGCTCTAGAAGCTCAGAGGCTTCAAGAATTATTGAAACAGCCATATTTTTAGGATCGTGAAATTGCATCCAGTCACGTTCATCTCTAAACTTTCTTATTTTTTCTGTTATTTGACGGATTTCACTCATATTTTCTCCTTTTGCAAATGTTATTTTCTCCCCACTAATTCATCTAAGCCTATTCCAAATGCATCGGCAATTTTGATTAGTGTTTGCATAGAAGGATTTGGGGTATAACCGGACTCTATTTTAGCTAAAGTACTGAAAGGAATATTAGCTTTTTTAGAAAGCTTATCCTGCGAGATTTTTGATTTACTTCTAAGTTCTTTTATTCTCTTACCTAAATTAATACTTGACATGTGTATCCATTCTTTGATATGATAATATGGATAGTATATTTACCCTATGCTTTGTAGGGTATTTTAACTCCAAAACCCCTTAAAATCAAGGAAATAAAATGCAATCCTACTTCAATAAATATTGGCATTACTTTGTGGCGGGGGTGGTGTTGGGGGTGGTTCTACTGCTTGTTTGGGTGATTGGGGAGGTAATCATGTGGTTAGGTCTTGATCAGGGCTAATTTCTTCTCTCTCGGCAGCCTTTTTATCTGCGCTTCCCTGCTTAAGGCCTTGGGTCTGGTCGAACATGTCTCGGTATGCATTAATTTCACCGGCCTGCGGTATTTGGTAAATCTGCCGCCGTTTCCGCTATTGTGGGCCTTGATTCTGCGCTCTAGATTGTTAGTGATTCCGGTGTAGAGCTTGGAATCTTTGCATTTGATGATGTAGATGTGCCAGGGCATGGGGTTATTTGAGATTAGGGAATTAAGAACCTGTTTAATCGCTACTTAGCCCTTTTTCTTTTTACGCTATATAGAATACAACCTGCCTGAGTCCTTAGCGTATAAGAGGTACCTTTATCTATTACTATAATGTCATCCTTGGAAGCTTTTTTTGCTACAGAACCACCAGTTACATTCAATTTCCCCTCCACAACAAAAAAGTATCTATCGCTGCTCGCAGATTCCGCATAGTACATTTTGGGCTTTATAGTCATAATTTCAATATCGTAATCAACTAAATAGCGTCTGACTCTAAATATCTTTAATTGAATGGAATTATTTGAAATAATCCTGTTGGCCTCTGTTATAAGCTCTATCCTGCCTTCACTTTTGGATTCATCTAGATAGAAAGGCTTCCAATCCAAGAGTGAATGGGGTGCTTTGACAGTAATATTCCTAGACATCTTTTTGCCAGAGTTATACATTGTATGAACACAATAAGTTGAAAAATGTATCATGCTTATAGAAGGTACTTTAATCTTTATCTTTTTGCCATTCTTCTTAAATATCCCGTAGACAGCATCATCTAATATGAAGGTGTTCTCTGTCGTAGTATGATTATGATACATCTGGATATATTTCGTAGGCATATACGCAATGCAAACTGACAAGTCTCTCTCGGTCCTAGGAAATTTATGTAAACCAAAACCATGTCTACGCTCGCTTTGGCCAAGATGATTAATCGCATATTTCTCAGGCAAATCAGTAAATCTTATTACATCGACAGGGGATTTTGCTAGCATTATTGGATTTTCCCGCAATACTGCTTCAGCATTATCTTTAACTTTCTTCAGATTTTCCAAAATCTCCGGGTTAATTTTAGAATGGGATATTTTAACAAAAGAAAGTATTATCTGTGCATCTTTTGCGAATTTTCTTGCTATTCGCGTTCTCCTTCTTATATCTACTAGCTTAACTTTGCCTCTTTTTATTCCTTTTATTTCTTTAAGCAACTCCTCTAAGATATATGAACTGCTAATTATCTTTTTAGCACGAATTGTTACCTGTTTTTTATTTTTTATTTCCATTTTTTATCCTTAGGAGTTCTAAGGTCCTTCGGCCGCCAATGGCGGCCTCAGGACCCAAAAATTTCTTAGAAATTTTTGGGGTGGCTGAGGGGATTTGAACCCCCGATCTTCTGAACCACAATCAGACGCTTTAAACCGGGCTAAGCTACAGCCACCATTCCAAAGTACCTAACTAATTATCCTAAAAAGACTCGTTTCACTTTGGGGTGGGTAAAGCAATATATAATTAATGCGTGCAGGATAACCCAGATAAGGCTAATAAACATCACCTTGGTCAAGGCCATATTGGAAAGGAAGGCATATTTCTCCAGGTCTCTTGAGCCCACTACGATCAGGGCATTCATCATGCCTAAAAGCTGCAGAACAAACATACTGCAGATAACTCCGTTAATAATTGTAATCGCAGAAACACCAATTATTATTTTTCTTCCCAATTCTCTTAAGAACATAATTTCTACGCCACAGAATTTAATCATCAAAGCCAAAAGAAAGGACAGCCAGCTAGCAACAAATAACAAGGCATTTTTATAAATTGTGCTTAAGATAAAAGCCATGCCTTTGACGACTTGTTTTTTATGCCTTGGCTTTAAATCTCCCATCTTCATGGCAAAATCAGAAAGTTCGTTGACGGCAATATCTTCGTTGATGAAATAAACCAAGGGAGACAAACTAAAGAAACTACCCGCCAAACCAATGACTACAATCAATACCCCGCTTATTCTGATTAAAGTTTTCATTTTAGTTAGGAATATATTACCATCTCAGGGCTATTTTGGCAAGACTAAATTAAGGAAGTGGAATGTTACTTCAAATAGGCCCTGATAATCTTCTGCTCGGCCAGAGGCCTATCGGCTGCACCTGTAGGTTGGGCCTCTATTTTCTGGACTACAGCGTAGCCGGAGATAACTTCGCCAAAGATGGTATGGCGCATGTTCAGCCAGGGGGTCTTTTTTGTGGTAATAAAGAACTGGCTGCCGTTTGTATTCGGACCGGAATTGGCCATGGCCAACAGTCCCGGTTTATCAAAGCCAACACTAGCGCTTACCTCATCCTCAAACTTACCGCCCCAGAGAGACTCTCCACCCCGACCGGTCCCGGTGGGGTCTCCGCTTTGAATCATAAAGTTCTTAATCACGCGATGAAAAATTATGCCGTCATAATAGCCTTTTGCCACCAGTCCGCTGAAATTCTCACAAGCATTAGGGGCAACATCAGGCATCAATTTAATCTCTATTACCCCTTGCGTGGTCTCTAAAACTACGATTTTCTCTTCTGACATAATATCCTCTGTGTATGCAGTGTTAATAAAAACAGCTATAAATAGTATGATTAAAAATGGTTTCATCGAGCCTCCTGTTTATATAGTTCCTTGAGAAGAGCGTCCCCGGTGTGATTCGAACACACGACCCTCTGCTTAGAAGGCAGATGCTCTATCCAACTGAGCTACGGGGACTTCTTTAGTTATTCTTCTTTAGGACGTAGCGGCTTGTCCTTCGCAGCTTCCTCCTTTGCTAAAAACCAAGCTTAAGCTGCGGAGGAAGCTACGGGGACTTGATCTCGGGACGGCCGGATTCGAACCGGCGACCCCCTGCTCCCAAAGCAGGTGCGCTAGCCAAACTGCGCTACGTCCCGAATGAACACATCACTTGTGGAACGTAAGTGACGCAAGTGATAGGTGAGAATTCGGTCCTGAGGGTCCAAAGGAACCGAAGGACCTTGTTACCTTGTAATTTTCCATTATAACTTAGGCCCAGAAAAAAGTCCAGAAAAATAAAAACCTCAAGGTTTATCTTGAGGTCTAACTTACATAAAAATAAAAGGAGCCGATAAAGCCTGGCGCTTTCTCAGCACCTCCTGCGCTTCGGTAACTCAGCCACCCTATCGAAATCTCATGCCTGAACCTACCTTACTTGACGCCCTGAAGGCCTTTTGAACCTTAAGGCCTTTCTCCGGGCCCATTTTATTCTACGGCATTATTCTCCGATTTAGGTCTGTAGCTTTGCGTCCCAGGCTTTCGCCTGGTTTGCCTTTATCGGCTCATCTACAAGTATAGCACAAAATTGGCCTTTTTTCAAGGCAAGCACTTCTTTAAGCCTAACTCTTTTATTTTCATGTAGTTATGGGTATATAGGTGATGTTGTAAAGTAGGATTTTTTGGAGGGGGTGTTATAATTTCTGCCAGGCCACAACCCTAACAACCCACAGCTTACCTGCGGCGATCATCCCCAATGGTAAGCTATCGGCTGTGGCCGGAACTTGAAAAATACTGGGCACCTGGTCACTCATATCGAAATAATTAGATATAATGGTGCCGGCAATATCTGTTTGTTTTTCGGCAGTGATTTTAGTTTCCGCATAAAATATCCCCATTACATCGATATTGGGGGCATTAAAAGTAATCTCTTGAGGGGTCATGATCCCCATAATATTAGCAGGATAAGAATTAGCAACTGCGGGAGTAAGCAAATTAACATTTATCCCCACATTGCCGGTAACTAAAATTGAGCCTGTACCGGAATAGGTAATTGTTTTATCTGAGCCCTGTTTATCCATATTTAAATCGCCGCCGTCAATATAAACAACGCCGTTGATAGTCATGTTGCCGTTACCGTCCATACTGATACTGCCTAAGACATCGCCGTAAGAAAAATTAGAGTCGGGAGTGATATTGGCTATTTCGTTTAACTCAAGCGCATCTTCAATCACGTAGGCATTATTGCGCAGGAATTGCTGATAGGTTATACTAGGGTCGTCATCATGAGGAGCACTCAAACTGGGGAATTGCACACTATTGCCAAGATCATAGGGATTGCCGCTGCCATTATCTGAATATACACTTTCTGCGCCCTGGCTTCCGCCATAGCCATCAGTAATAAAAACAGCATCGACAGTTTCTTTATAGGCATTGCCGACAACATCAGGGCCTCCTACAGTGGCTGAGCCGCTTAAGCCTAACTTGCCACGCTTAATACGCAGCTTTGCCCCCAAGCTCTCTACTGCTTCCCCATTAAATATTGTTGTCGGGATAGCAGGAATCCTGGAGGAAAAGGCAGAGGGGATACCTAGATAATTATTGCCGATCAGCCCATCTCCGCTTACATTAATGGCCAGATCAGTGGAACTAAGATTAGTGCCTAAGACCAGCAATGAGCCGCGAATATCCACATTGCCATTGACCACAGCACCCGATAGACCAACTCCGGCAAAAATAACATTTTTCCAAGGGGCAAGGTCTTCAATAATAACATAGGCTTGAATCGTTTTGCTAATCTCCGCTACAGTGCCTTGAGATTGCACCCAGATTGCGTCATCCGCGGTCGTGTTTTTTAATGAAACGCTGTAGGAGCCGGTTTCCAATACAGCTGAGCCCAAAGACAACGGATAAAAGTTATTGGTATCCGGGCCGCCGTCTAGAGTGTAGTCTATGCCGTCAATCTCGCCGTCTGTCCAGCTGGGAGCAAACAGATCATTTTCATAGTCCTTCCTTAAACGGTATAAGGCCCGTTCCAATCCTGCTTCAGCTAAAGCAAAAGCCTGCTCACCCCTTTTTTGCCTTTCGGCAATTCTTGACTCTACAATGCTGCGGTTAACAAAAGAAAACCCCAGGATCAATAAAACCATAACTACTAAATAAGTGAGAATGAGCACAGAGCCTTGTTTATTTTTAGTGTTCATATAAATATCCCTTTCCTGCATTTAATGTTTAATTTCTCAGTTTAACTTCAAAATCTAACTTCAGTTGGATAAGAATACCTTTGGGTGTGCTCTTTTCTGCCTCTAAAGCGACCTCTAGTATTGCGCTAGTTAAGGGCTGACGTCTGATTTCAAAAGAGGTGATATTATTGGCCAAGACCCTTTGATCTAGAGCGTATGTACGCAGAAGCTGCCTGCCGCCCGGGCCGCCAAGTGAATACTGGATCTGTGTAGGATCCCAGCTAATAGTTGTTCCTGTTACACCGGTTGGTATACGAAAGGTGATCGTATTATAGGGCGTGCCGTCGCTAGGGACGCCGCTGATTACAGAAGAGCCGCTTTGACGTAATTCATCGCTGGTCCAATCCATGGCCCTGCGTAAATCCTGCTGAAGTTCTATGCGCACATTGCCCATCTGCCAGGAGGAGTTGCCGGTAAAAAATATCAAGAATAAAGCGGCTAGCAATATTAGAGAGATAAGGGCAGCAATTAAAATTTCAATTAAAGTAAAACCGGAGCTCTTTTTATTCACCATGGCCTCCTACCTTCGTGCTCTTAAGCTTATTATTCTCACCGGAGAATCTAACTTTCCATACCCGCTCTCCTGCTCGCCGGAGTCTAAAATGCCATTTAAGTTTTTATCCGCACCGATAACCCGGTTAGGTCTGGTTCGAAAACTGACCGCAATCTCTATTTCTAAAAGCTCGGCGTTTGTATCGTCAATATAAATTACTCCCATGCCATCTAAATTGGTAAGAGTAAACGTATTTCCGACAGTTCCACCCAAGCTATAATCCGTTACTATATCGGCAAAATTGTGATTGCGGATTTCTTCTAATTTACTCTGGGCCTGGGCCGTAGCCACAGTGGTGTTTCCCGATAACTCTCCCAAGTTCATACAATAGATAAACAACTGCAAGAGCCCTCCTAAAACCACAGCCATCACTCCAGCGGTAAACATAAGCTCTATTAAAGTAAAACCTGCTAAAGATTTTTTCTTTACTTTCATCTTCTTAGTCTCCTAATTATCTTTAAATGCTGTGAGCCAGGATTTCGGCTAAGACGACAATATCTTCGGTGCAAAAGATCTGGCTGATGCTTTGATCAAAAAGGACATTGGCCTGGGCCCCAAACTCCTCATCGGCCCGCCAGAAGCTAATCAATATCGGCACACGCTCTAAGACCTCAATCACTATGCTTACCTCTGCCAGCTGCGCCCTTTTGGCCGGAAAACGTTCACTTAGTTGCAAAAGGGCCTCAGGCTTATCTTGATATTTGCGCACAATAGTATCGATAACCCTTTTTTTGAAAGTGGGGTAATAAACCTCTCCGCCGAGTTCTTTAAAAGAAACCCACTCCCCTTTTATTCGGGGCAGGCCTTTTAATTTGCGCACCAGGTAATGCAAAAGCAAGATACTGTAGTAAGGTTTTGCCGGGACACCGCAGGAAGCAGAAAAAACGCTTTTGTTCTCTGAGTCAATGCTATAGGTATCGGCCAAGAAACGAAGAGAATATTTTCTCTGGGAGTCTGATTGCTCTAACTCTGACCAGGCCTTGGAAATAGCCGCAACGTATTTCATAATAAAGACTCTTTATTTCTCCTCCGGATGAAATTGACTCTTAAAATACTCGTAGCACTTTTTGCAGATACCGTCTTTCTCTACCCACTTTGGGTGTTTCTTTTTAATCACATCGACGATGTGTTGATCGGTATGTGAAATAATCACCTTAATCTCATAGGGCATGTTTTTATTGCAGGTAGGACAGATGAAGTCCACCATCAGTCTCCTTTGTAGCTATAGATTATATTTGTATTTACACTAAGTCTATGATAACATAAACCTCATGCAAAACAAACTAAAAAACAAAATTGAAAAGGAGCTCAAGAGGTTCCTGGGCCAATTAGAGAAGAGGCACCCTTTAAGCAAGATATCCCCTCTTTTGTTTAAAAGCATCAAAAAATTTGTTTTGAGAAAAGGTAAAAGAATCCGCCCTGTTCTTTTTACCATTGGCTATCTTGGGCTTACTAAAAAACCGGCCGCTAACTTTTATCAAAGCGCTCTTTCTTTTGAGCTACTCCATGACTTTTTCCTTGTGCACGACGATATAGTGGACAAATCAATTTTGAGAAGGGGAAAGCCGTCTATGCACACAATGCTCAATAATTACCTCAAAAAGTTCAAACAGATCAAATTTAATGGGCAGGATCTGGCAATCGTCTCCGGGGATGTAATCTACGCTATAGCCTTAGATGCCTTTCTTTCCATCAGAGAAAACGCACAACGTAAGATTAAGGCCTTAAAAATATTTATTGCTGCGGCCGCTTATACCGGCATGGGGGAATTTATTGAGCTTTTAAGCGGGACCAAAAATATAGACAAAATAACCAAGCAAGATATCTACAGGATATATGATTATAAAACTGCCTATTACACCTTTGCCGCCCCCTTGTCTTGCGCGGCAACATTGGCCGGTGCCGGGCAGACTCAAAGCAATAGACTACGCAAATATGGAATA
>JAMXCY010000149.1 GCA_024543015.1 Candidatus Omnitrophota bacterium
CCCAGGCGCTTCTTCTGGTATCCTGTCCGGGCTATATGAGAAAAATTATCTCTAACCATCGCAATCACAGAACAGATTTTGTTATAAGAGAAAACGTTTATGTCTATAAGTACATCCATCAACGCCTCTAATTCGATGCCCAAACTTTTCGCCTCTTTGATATACTCAGCAGGCTCTTTTCTGCGGTTAAGGAATACCGGGCCGATGAGCATATAAGCAATAGCCTGATCGCCTACGGCCGTGATCGGAGCAAGAAACAGATTAAGGTCAAAGGAACACTGAAGACGGGTCTGGCCTGTCAGGTCTATGGGCTTTTGTTTATTTTCTTTTAATAATATACAATTGGCGTAACAGGAACTAGGGGAAGGAATTTTGGGAATGATTTCACTGCAGAGACGATTCGGCCGGCTGACCCTGGTCAACAACTTAGCGTCCAGAGAAACGGTGACCAGGCTGAGTTCCAGGACTTCCGAGAAAGAATCCTGAATCTTCTGCCAGTCCTTAAGATTTACCAGTTCTTGCAGGCCCGAACCCTTAGAAAACATAAAAAAAATAAGTCCTTATTACTTATCTACGGAAGGAAGGAGATTGTACTTCCGTAATTTATTATAGAGAGTAGTTCTATTCACCCCCAATTTTCTGGCCGCCTTCTTTTTGTTCCCGCCCACCTCTTTCAAGACCTTAAGTATATATACCTTTTCCGGCTCTCTTAAGGCATCTTTCAGAGTTACAGGGCCCCCTTGTTTATCGCTAACGCTTGAGGGGTGTAAAACCATGCTTTCGTTTAGAATAATTTCTGGTAAATCGTCCCTGGCGATAACGCCATCAGTGTCTAAGATAATTGCGCGCTCAACAATGTTCTCCAGCTCTCTGATGTTTCCCGGCCAGCGGTAATTGCTCAGCATCTGCAGGGCATCCCTTGAGATGCCTTTTATTGTCTTGAAGTTCTCTTTTGCGTATAATTTAACAAAATGTTCCACCAAAAGCGCGATGTCTTCTTTGCGCTCTCTTAAAGGGGGGATATTGATTGAGATAACATTAATCCGATAATACAAGTCTTCCCTGAACCTGCCCTCGGCTACGGCCTTTTCCAGGTTGTGGTTGGTAGCCACGATAATCCGCAGGTCAACCTTGATTGTTTTGTGGTCGCCGAGTCTTTCGAACTCTTTATGTTGCAGCACCCGCAAAAGCTTCACCTGCAGCTCTAAAGTAAGGGCGTCAATATCATCAAGCAGGATGGTGCCTCCGTGGGCCGATTCAAAGCGCCCCTTGTGGTCACGAATTGCGTCCGTAAATGAACCTTTGGCGTGTCCGAATAATTCACTTTCCACGATTCCTCTGGAGAGGGCTCCACAGGCTACCTCTATAAAAGGATTATCCTTCCTTTTTTTGTCGGCTTGATGTATAGCGTGGGCCACCAGTCTCTTTCCGGTTCCGCTTTCTCCGCGCAAGAAAACCGTAGTCTTGGCATTAGAGATACGTTCAACCAGGGAATATATTTCTTTAATCTGAAAGCTGTTGCCGACTAAGCCCTGATGGGTAGTATCTTGACCGCTGAGCCTCTTTATCGGAGTGGGCGTTGCGTTGATTAGGGGTTTGTTACTTAAGGCCCGTTCTATAGTAGAAAGGATTTTCTTGTTCTCAATGGGCCGGACAAGGTAATCAAAAGCGCCCATCTTGATACTCGTTACAGCAAGCTCTATGTTGCCATAGGAGGTAAGCACGATTACTTCTGCGGGATAGGACTTTTCTTTAATTATTTTTAATAGCTTATTGCCATCGGCTCCGTTTATGCCTGTTAAGATAACTTGATAGGGATCTTTGTTTAAATAGGTCAGGGATTCCTGGATCGAGCCGGCAGTTTCTACCTCGTAGCCAGAGCGGCAGAGCAGCTCATAAAGAGATTTCTGGGTAAGTTTGTCCTGGTCAACTATTAACAGGCGGGTTTTAGTCATTAATAGCTACTATTTCGCGGGTTTCCTTCTCTATTTTCTTTACGCAGTCATTCAATCTCTTCAGGAGAGTGGATGTCTTTCTAATTCCCTTTTTTGACTCTATCAGAAACTGTCTGCTCTGGGAATCATCGTCTAAACTCTGCAGGGCTAGATTAATGAACCGGTTTACGGCATCAATTGGGCTATACAGTTCATTAATAATACGTACGGACATCTTCCCCATTGAAGCTATCTTCTTAGACTGGGGAACTTCCTTATTGAGTTGAGGGTTTGATTCTATCATATTTGGGTATGTTTGGCAAGGAAAAAATTAAAATTCTTTTTGAGCCTTTAAAAACTCGATTGTCTTCCCTAAAGCCTGTTTTAGCTTGGGGTCGTCTGTTTTTGTCTGAATAAGGGTGTATAGCTCTATTGCCTTCTCAGGTTTATTCAACTTCTTTATAAAGATTAAGTCAATGTTTATTGCCTGTTGCACTAAAGCTATTAACTGGGGGTAATTATTAATGATATCCTCGGCAATTTTACCGGCTTGCTCATAGTCTTTGAGTTCTAAATAGGCCCGGAGTGATAAATTAGCGCATGCATATCCGCGCGGCTTTCCCCTATTTTCTCTTTCTATTCTTTTGTAAAAGATAGTGGCCTCATGATAGGCCTTATTGGCCTGGGTATATCTTTTCTTTCCTTTATAATAGTTTCCTATATAAAGCGGCACCTCTAAAGCAAGAGGTGTATCACTATATTTATCACGCAAGGTTGTATATTCCCGCAAGGCGCGATTCCACTGGTTCTGTTTTTCATAGCTATTACC
>JAMXCY010000150.1 GCA_024543015.1 Candidatus Omnitrophota bacterium
ACTCCTTCATGCGAAAATGTAGTGTTATTCGGTATTAGCTCGCCTTTCGGCAAGTTGTCCCCAATTTGAAGGCAAATTGTCCACGCATTACTCACCCGTTTGCCGCTCTCCCCCCTTCTTGCTTTCTTGCGAAAACAAGAAAACAGAGGGGATCGCTCGACTTGCATGCCTAATCCACGCCGCCAGCGTTCGTTCTGAGCCAGGATCAAACTCTCCAAATAAAATTCACCGAATTTGTTCTGGCTTCTCAGAGGGCTTGTATGGTTATTGAACTTTCAAAGAGCGGAACCACAAAAACACAAAATTGTGCTTTTGTGGCAAAAAAAAGACGCCAAGACGATGTCTTGACGCCACAACATCCTCTCAAATATTACTAACCGAATTTGTCAATTGAGCTTAACAAATTGACTCCTCGTAAGAAAAGAATATAACATACTCACTTTATCTTGTCAAGCCTTTTTTTACTTAATTTCACTTTATAATAATCTTAAAAAATCTGGTTTTGCCCACCTTAACCTGATATACTTTATTGGGTTGTAGACGGAACTGTAGATCAGTAATCTTTTGGCCGTTTACTCTAATCGAGCCTTGAGTTACTAAGCGCCGAAACTCACTGTTGCTTTCTGTTGCCTTTAGTTTAAAGCGCAATAAATCCTGCAATAAATAAGCGTAGTTCTCATCCTTGGGGTCCTTGGGAATTTTTATTAATTCTATCCCACTAAGGTCTTTCTTTTGGAACTTTTTTTCAAAATCGATCTGGGCTTCTTTAGCTTCTTTTTCACCGTGATATTGTGCAACGATTTCTCTAGCTAACTTTTTCTTTGCCTCCATCGGATGCATATCTTCTAGAGAAGATAGATCGATGTCGGTTAAGAGTTTATAGTATTTCTTCATCATCTCATCGGAAATAGACATAATCTTACCGTACATCTCACCCGCCGGATCATCTATTGCGATATAATTACTATAAGACTTACTCATCTTTCGCACGCCATCAGTACCTTCTAAAAGAGGCATAGTAATAATCGTTTGGGGCTCTTTTGAGTATCTTTCTTGAATAGTACGGCCCATTAAGAGATTAAATTTTTGGTCGGAGCCACCTAATTCTATATCGGCATCAAGCACAACCGAATCATAAGCCTGCAACAACGGATATAAAAACTCTAACAAACTAATATCTTTGCCCTCTTTGTAACGCTTTGAGAAATCGTCCCTTTCTAATACACGAGCCACTGTATACTTTGAGAGAAGTTCGGCTATCTGGTAAGAATCCATCTTACTTAGCCATGTGCTATTAAATACTATTTTTAACTTTTTAAGATCTAAAATTTTGCTGACTTGTTTTTGGTAAGTCTTGGCATTTTGGATTACTTCCTTTTTTGTAAGAGTGGGGCGCGTTGCCGACTGCCCTGAAGGATCCCCAATTATAGCCGTGTAATCACCAATTAAAAAAACAACCTTGTGTCCCAATTCCTGAAAATGCCTTAATTTGCGCAAGAGTACTGTATGGCCAAGATGAAGATCAGGTGCTGAAGGGTCAAATCCAGCTTTAATAATTAATGGTTTGTTCTTCTTAATTGACTGTTCAATCTTCCTACGCAGTTCAGTTTCCGAGATAATTTCCACCGTAGCGCGCCTAATCAACTGCATCTGTTTATCTACATCTTTAAGTATAGCCATTTTTCTCTTTACTTAAACACCTTTCCTTTTAATCCGTGTTGCCAAAACAACTTCCACTGTTGTTCTTTAAAAGAACTAAAGGGTTGATAATAGTGAATTGAAAGGGTTTCTTGAATCTCTTGTCTGCTCAGCTGCCTTTCTCTCCTCATGCATCCGCCAGAATCTTGCGGAAATCTTCCATAGAGTAGGTTCCAGAACCACTCCCAGTCATTCTGATTAAACTTTTTAAAAGGAAGCGGTAAAATAACTTTTAAGTTTTCTTCCAGCTCAACAGTAGTTAAAGGGTGTGTTCGTAACGGGGAAACAACATCTGATAAATTAGCAAAGAAAGTGTCCGAGCCGCCTTCAAAATTAGACCTTAATCTAGCCATCTTTGAGTCTTCGCCTGTTTGCAATACCACAAATGCTACCAGGCCCAATAATACCGTCCAGCTAATAATAGCTAAGATGGCTCTCCAAAGGCGCATTTCACTCCTTCATGGTTAAGGCAATCTTGCGCTGCTGCGCATCGGCCTTAGCAATCCTGAGCTTTAGTTTATCTCCCACTTTAAAGATATCGCCGGGCGGGCCTTGAGCCGGTTCTTTCAATTCCGAGGTATGCAACAGTCCTTCTAACTCCTTCTCTAGTTCCACGAAGACGCCGAAGTTAGTTACCTTGGTCACTGCTCCTTCTACCTCTAAGCCCGCTGGATATTTCTTGACTATTTCCGGCCAAGGATCAGGCGTTAATTGTTTCAACCCCAAGGCTATCTTTCTATTCTCCTGGTCAACGGAAAGCACCACGGCCTCTATCTTCTGACCCTTTTTAAGGACTTCTTCGGGGTGAGTTAGCCTCTTTGTCCAGGCCATATCCGAAATGTGAATCAGGCCATCGATACCTTCCTCTAATTCTACAAAAGCGCCATAATCGGTTAGGGTGTGCACTTTTCCTTTAACCCTTGCCTCAACAGGATAATGTTCTTTTGCCTTCAGCCAGGGATTGGCCTCCATCTGCTTGATGCCTAAAGAAATCTTCTGTGCCAGACTATCCACGCTTAAAACCATGGCCTCGATTAC
>JAMXCY010000151.1 GCA_024543015.1 Candidatus Omnitrophota bacterium
CCAAACTCTTCTCCGCCGTATCTGGCTACTATATCACCGGGATTAACAGAGGAGTTAATTATCTTAGCAATCTTTTTTAAAACCAGGTCCCCGGCTATATGCCCGTATTTGTCGTTATATTGCTTAAAGTCATCTATATCTATCATTAAAAATGTAAAGCGGGAATTTGTCCAGGCCGAGCGCAAGATTTCTTGCTCAAAGCGCTCTTGGAAATATCGGTGCACAAAAAGCCCGGTCAGGCCATCAGTGATGGCCAGCCTTTCCATTTCTCGATAAAACAGAGTATTTTGTATCGTTACTGCTGAAAGGTTAGAAATAATGTCCAAAAGACGCAAGTCATCGCTGTCGTAAGCCCGCTGAGCAGTATTATCTAAACGTAAAATGCCCAATAACTTTCTCTGGCTAACTAAAGGTGCGCAAATTAACGAACGCACACCGCGGAGATCTTCTTCGACACCCCGGACATTGAATCTAAAGTCCTTCTTTGCATCCTCTACTATCAACGGGATGCGTTGTTTAAGCATCCAATTGCTAAATATGTCGCTTTTTTTCAACTTTACTTCATATTCCGGGCTTTGGAATTCTGCATGCACCAACTGCAACTGTTGCTTCTGCTGATCTATCAAGTAGAGAAGCCCGGCGCAAGACTTGCCAACAATTCGTAAACTCTCATTTGTAATCAAGGAAGTAGCTTTGTCAAAAGACACAGTTGTGCTTAAAGTTTCGCTTAATCCTTTTAAGGTAGCATACTTATCCAGCTTTTGCTTAAGCGAGATGCCTTCCAGACGTGCATGGTCTAATTCCCCCTCCAATATATTTTTTTCTTCTTCAACATTACCTAACTCTGCCTCAGCTCTTTGTTCCAGCCGGCTGATCTTTAAAGAATAGATACAGGAGATAAAAGTAGTTGCTGCTAACAAAAGGACGGGCAAAATGCTAAATTCGCTCATCCGCAGGCTATACCAAAGACTTACCAAAAAACCGACAGAGCTAAAGATTAACACTCCCTGGGTGCCAAAATAGATAGCGGCTAAAACAACTATTAAGTTTAAAAGCAAAAGAGGGCCTGAAGTTAGAACGGTAAGCCCTGGTAAGGGTTGGACCAGGAGAAAAGCGCTAACTACAAACAGAATTATGATTGATAGAGGGGGAAATATTGTTTTCAAATCAGACAATAGTTTTCTCGGTCGTTCTGTCGAAGAAATGCACCTTGCTCATATCGAAAACTAAGTTTAAATCCTGATTGATTCTCGGCTTATCATGCCCGCCCACCTTAGCGATAAAGGTATGTTTCTTGCTGGGGCTGGTTAGGTGCAAGTATACTTCTGAACCCAACGGCTCGATAATCTCGCAAGTGGCTACAATGCAGTTCTCCGGAGGAGCATCCTGGACAAATAACTTATCGTAAATATCCTCTGGCCTGATGCCAAAAGTAACTTCTTTATTTTCACAATGGCTAATCTTGGTGACCATCTCATCCACTATCTTTACCTGGAAGCTGCTCTCGTCAAAGAAGAATTTGCCATCGATTTTTTTAATCACTCCGTTTATGAAATTCATCGGCGGCGAACCAATAAATCCGGCTACAAATTTATTGACCGGAAAGTCATAAAGGCCGATGGGGTCGGCAATTTGCTGAATTATTCCCTCCTTCATGACCACGATTCGGTCGCCCATGGTCATTGCCTCTATCTGATCGTGGGTTACATAAATCATGGTTGCCTGTAATCTTATGTGCAGCTTGCTTATTTCAGCCCTCATCTGCACGCGAAACTTCGCATCCAGGTTACTCAAAGGCTCATCAAACAAAAACACCAGGGGTTTGCGCACAATGGCTCTTCCCACCGCCACTCTTTGCCTCTGTCCTCCGGAAAGCTCGCGTGGCTTTCTCTCCAGAAGGTCCTTAATACCTAAAATACCGGCTGCATCCAGCACCCTTTTCTTAATTTCCGCTTTAGTATATTTGCGCAGTTTCAGTCCAAAGGCCATATTTTCGTATACCGTCATGTGCGGATAAAGGGCATAATTTTGAAAGACCATAGCAATATTTCTATCCTTTGCCGGAACATCATTTACCATTTTATCGCCAATATAAATTTCGCCTTGGGTTGCCTGCTCTAAGCCGGCAACCATCCGCAATGTAGTTGATTTCCCGCAACCGGAAGGACCAACTAATACCAGGAATTCTTTATTTTCCACCCCTAAGTTTACATCTTTGACCGCTACTATATTCGGCGGAAATATTTTACTTACGTTTTTTAAACTCACTTGTGCCATTTTTTAACCATCCTTCTTTAGCTCAAGAAACCAAGCAATCCCGATATTGTATCTTTTAAATTTTTTCGGGCTACGATTATATCGATTAAGCCATGTTCAAGCAGAAATTCCGAACTCTGGAAACCTTCAGGCAATTTTTCTCTGATGGTCTGTTCGATTACGCGGGGACCGGTAAATCCAACCAAGGCCCTGGGTTCAGCAATAATTACGTCCCCCAAAGAAGCAAAGCTAGCCATTACCCCAGCCATTGTAGGATTAGTAAGGACAGAAATAAACAATAGGTCGCGTCTGGCATGTCGGGAAAGTGCAGCCGAGGTCTTGGCCATCTGCATCAAGGAGACAATGCCCTCGTGCATCCGCGCCCCGCCGCCGGAGCCGGAGATGATAATCAGCGGCAATTGC
>JAMXCY010000152.1 GCA_024543015.1 Candidatus Omnitrophota bacterium
ATTTAAATGTGATAACAGTTCGGTCATTATCCAATTACTTACTATTTTTGGCTGGGAATATAACGTTACGCATTGTTCAAAATAATCAGCCAGATATTTATCGGAAGTTAAAACACCTGCGTCGTACTCGGGAATCTTATATTGGCTTAAGAAACGCTGCCTTTTCTCATTGGGCAACTCAGGGATAGATTCTTTAATCTTTTGGATGTAGGCATCGTCTAAAATAAACGGCACTAAATCCGGCTCGGGAAAATAACGGTAGTCGTGAGCTTCTTCTTTGCTGCGCATAGAGACAGTCTCACACCTTTGGGTGTCCCAGAGGCGGGTTTCCTGCACAACCCTTTTCTTCTTCTGCAGGAGTCTTTGTTGGCGACGCACTTCATACCCCAAGGCTTGTTTTACCCCTTTAAAGGAATTCATGTTTTTCAGCTCTACCTTCTTTCCGTACCGCTTTGCGCCCTTAGGCATCAACGAAATATTGGCATCACAACGTAAGGAGCCCTCTTCCATATTGCAATCCGAAACTTCCAGGTATTCCAGGATAGTCTTTAAGCGTGAAAGATACTCATAGGCTTCTTCAGGAGAACTTATATCCGGCTCTGTAACAATCTCCAGAAGCGGCATACCACTGCGATTAAAGTCAACTAAGCTTTCCCGGGCTTTCTCCGGATGGACTAATTTTCCCGCATCTTCTTCCAGGTGTGCCCGTCGGATTCTGATCTTCTTTGTGCCTGTCTCTGTATCAATGCTTAAAGCCCCATCATGCGATAACGGCAAATCATACTGGGAGATCTGAAAGTTTTTCGGTAAATCCGGATAAAAATAATTCTTGCGGTCAAATTTAATAAATTTGGAAATCCGGCAATCCAGGGCTAAGGCTGCCTTAATCGCAAGTTTGAGCGTCTGTTCATTTAAAACAGGCAGGCTGCCTGGAAAACCCAGACACACCGGACACGTCTGGCTGTTGGGCCTTTGGCCAAATTCAGTTGAGCAGCTGCAAAAACATTTGGTCAAGGTAGCCAGATGCACATGAACTTCTAAACCAATAACTACTTTATACATATTAGACCCTTCCTTAAAAGGAATAGTAAGGCCTATCCTTTAGGATTAGGGCTTCGGTTTTCTCTTGTGCCAATCGGTATTTTGCTCAAAGGTATAAGCAACGCGCAAAAGCGTCTCCTCGGCAAACGGCTCAGCGATAATCTGAAGACCTATTGGCAGGCCTTCCCTGCTGAATCCGCAAGGAACAGATATAGCCGGCACTCCCGCTAAATTAACCGAGATAGTGTAGATATCCGAAAGATACATCGCCAACGGATTATCCATCCTCTCGCCAATTTTAAATGCTACCGTGGGTGAGGTGGGAGTAACAATGCAATCAAAATCTTTAAACACACGGTCAAAATCTTGTTTGATCAAGCGCCTTACTTTTAGCGCTTTTAAATAATAGGCATCGTAATAACCGCTGGAAAGGACATAAGTACCTAAAATAACCCTGCGCTTGGCCTCTTGGCCAAAGCCCTTACCCCGCGTTTGGCGGTACATATCAATCAAGCCGGAGAATTTATCACTACGATAGCCGTATTGTACTCCATCAAAACGCGCCAGATTAGAACTGGCCTCAGCTGTAGCTACAATGTAATAATCGGCTACTGCATATTCGGTATGCGGTAGGGAAATCTCTTTTACCTTAGCCCCTAATTTTTGCAGAAGTTCAATGGCCTGATTAACCGAAGTCTTGACCTGGCTATCCAGCCCTTTAGTAAAATATTCTTTGGGCACACCAACTTTTATACCTTTGATATCATTGAGCAGTGATTTGGTGTAGTCAGGAACCTTAATCTCTGCAGAGGTTGAGTCCTGAATATCGTGCCCGGAAATCACGTTCAATAGAATCGCGGCATCCTCTACATCTTTAGTCAGCAGCCCAATCTGATCTAAAGATGAAGCAAAGGCAATTAAGCCATAGCGGGAAACTCTTCCGTAAGTAGGTTTTAAACCTACTACTCCGCATAAAGCCGCAGGCTGACGAATAGAACCACCTGTATCTGAGCCCAAGGCCAGTATTGTCTGATCAGAGGCTATAGCAGCCGCCGAACCACCGCTTGAACCACCGGGAATCCTTTGCAAATCCCAGGGATTATGCGTTGGGCCATAACAAGAAGTCTCGCACGATGAGCCAAAGGCAAACTCATCCATATTGGCTCGGGCTAAAATAATCGCGCCTTCGGCCCTTAAGCGCCTAACTGCTGTGGCATCATAAGGGGACTTAAAGTCTCTGAGTATCCGCGAAGAGCAAGTAGTATTTTGCCCACAACAGCAGATATTATCTTTAATTACTACCGGTATGCCAAAGAGCTTGCCCTTTTTGCTTGAGTTCTCTAGCTGCTTACATTGGGCCAGGACATCGTCTTTGTCCAGAAGGCATAGGGCCTTGATTTTTTTATCTACCTTATCGATGTGCCTTAAGAGGTTCTGGGCGATTTCCTTAGGAGAGGTCTTCTTCTGGTCAATTAATTTACGAAGCTGGTGAGCAGTAAGGCTGTGCAGTTCCATAATTATTCAATTACTCTGGGTACGCTAAAGAAACCTTCTTTCTTCATCGGGGCATTGACAAGAGCCTTATCCGCAGCTAATGAGTCTTTAAGCTCATCCTGGCGAAAAA
>JAMXCY010000153.1 GCA_024543015.1 Candidatus Omnitrophota bacterium
TTTAGATCAGCTGCAGAAGCCCGATGTAGAGCATATCGAGGGTATCTCGCCGGCTATTTCTATTGAGCAAAGGAGCGCCGGGAGCAATCCCCGTTCTACGGTAGGGACTCAGACCGAGATCTACGATTATCTACGTCTTTTGTTTGCCCGTATCGGAAGACCCCATTGCTATAAATGCGGCCGGGAGATTTCCCGCCAGAACCCGGAGCATATTGTAGAGCAAATCCTTAAACTAGCCAATAAGCCTAAGATTATGATTTTAAGCCCTATAGTCCGCGGCCGCAAAGGCGAATTTCGCCAGGTATTTAGCGATATTCGCAAGCAGGGTTTCGTCAGGGTGCGGGTGGATAATACGGTTTATGATATAGATGCCCAAATAAAGCTGGATAAAAAGAAAACGCACACGGTTGAAGTGGTCGTAGATAGATTAATAGTTTCCCCGCAAGAGAGGCCCCGGCTTACCGATTCAGTGGAGACGGCTTTAAAGGCAGGAGAAGGCATTGTAATTATTTCTCATTCCGGCAAGGATATGTTGTTTAGCGAACATTATGCCTGTATTAATTGCGGGATTAGCTTTGCCCAACTTCAGCCACGCGATTTTTCTTTCAATAGTCCCTATGGCGCCTGTTCTGCCTGTAATGGTCTGGGCACCAGGATTGAGGTAGATCCGGACTTAGTAGTCCAGGATAAAAAGCGCTCACTCTCTGAGGGAGCGCTTGAGCCATGGAGAAAAAGGGGAAGGGGCTACATTCTTTATTATCGTGGTCTGGTGCGAGAGTTAGCCAGGGAGCAGGGTTTTAGCATGGATACTCCTTTTCAGAAATTACCTAAGTCCGTGCGCAAGATACTGCTTTACGGATGTGATGAATACGTTTGGGGCCGCCGCTTTGAAGGAGCAATTCCTCATCTGGAGCGGCTTTTTCATGAAACTGACAGCGAGTATTTAAAAAACGAGATTAGCAAATTTATGAGTTTTTTGCCCTGCCACAGTTGCGCTGGCGCGCGCTTAAAGAAAGAGAGTTTAGCTGTAACCGTCGGCGCCAAATCCATCTGGGATATAGTGAGGATGTCTATCCGCGAAGCTGCTAATTTCTTTGATAATCTGGATCTTAGTGCCACCGAGATGGTAATTGTCCATCAGGTCCTCAGAGGCATCAAGGAAAGATTTAAATTTATGATTAATGTGGGGTTGAATTATTTGACTTTGGACAGAAGAAGTAGCACTCTTTCTGGTGGTGAAGCCCAGAGGATTCGTCTGGCCACGCAAGTAGGTGCCGGTCTGGTAGGCGTAGTTTATATTTTAGATGAACCCAGTATTGGTTTGCATCAAAAAGACAATCTTAAGCTGCTGAATACCTTGCTTACCCTGCGCGATTTGGGTAATACTTTAATTGTGGTGGAGCATGATGAGGCCACCATCAGGTGCGCCGACTATATTATTGACCTGGGGCCGGGGGCCGGACGCTCAGGCGGCAAGATTATGGTTTGTGGCAGTTTTAAGGATTTAATGAAATCCAGAAATTCTTTGACGGCCAAGTATCTGCGCGGCCAACTTAAAATAGCAGTGCCCAGCACGAGAAGGAGGAGCAATAGAAAATTTTTACAAATCTGGGGTGCCCGTGAGCACAATCTGAAAAATATAGATGTGCGTATTCCCTTAGGGTTATTTGTCTGTGTTACCGGTGTTTCCGGCTCAGGAAAAAGTACTCTGATTGACGAGATTCTTTATCGGGCCCTGGCCAAAAAAATTTACCGGGGAAAATTAAAGGCCGGGGCCCATGATAAAATCACAGGAACAGAATTCATCGATAAAGTAATCGTAGTAGATCAGTCCCCCATTGGCCGCACGCCTCGCTCTAATCCAGCAACCTATACAGGGGTCTTTAGTCACATTCGAGAACTCTTTTCCAAACTGCCCGAAGCACGTATGGCCGGATATAAACTGGGCAGATTTAGCTTTAATGTTAAAGGCGGCAGATGCGAGGACTGCCGGGGTGAGGGAATAAAAAAGATAGAAATGCATTTTCTTCCCGATGTTTATGTGAGCTGCCAGAGCTGCAGAGGATCAAGGTTTAACGAACAAACGCTAAAGATAAAATATAAAGGAAAATCCATAGCTGAGGTTCTAAAGATGACAGTTGAAGAGGGGTTATATCTTTTTAAAAATATCCCCCGGATTAGAGAAAAGCTCTCTACCGTTAATGATGTAGGTTTGGGATATATTCAGTTGGGCCAAAGTGCAACTACCCTTTCCGGCGGCGAGGCCCAGAGGGTAAAGCTTTCTGCGGAATTAAGCAAAAGGAGTACGGGCCAGACCCTCTATATATTAGATGAGCCGACAACAGGACTTCATTTTGCGGATATTGATAAGTTGCTTGCTGTGTTACAGAGGCTGGTTGATATGGGCAATACAGCGCTTGTGATTGAACACAACCTGGAAGTAATAAAAAGCGCGGATTATATTATTGATTTAGGCCCTGAAGGCGGCGAAGCAGGGGGGAAGATTGTCGGCTGCGGAACGCCGGAGGAATTAGTCAAAATCAAGGGTTCCTTTACCGGTAAATATTTGAAAAAGGTATTGCCAGATGGTAAATTTTAACGCCAAAACTACCATAGCCTTGTGTTTAGTTTTAGCTTTCTCCGGGACCTGCTCAGGCCAAAC
>JAMXCY010000154.1 GCA_024543015.1 Candidatus Omnitrophota bacterium
CTGTATTAAGAGGAGGCGCCTTTAAGCCGCGGACCTCTCCCTACAGTTTCCAAGGATTAGGAGAAAAGGGATTAAAGTTTCTTGCCCGGGCAAAAAAAGAGACAGGCCTGCTTATTGTGACAGAACTGATGGACACCCGCGATATGGCCTTAGTAGAAAGATATGCTGATATTATTCAAATTGGCGCCAGAAATATGCAAAATTTTAATCTTTTAAAAGTAGTGGGCCAATCGCGAAAACCGGTGCTGTTAAAAAGAGGGATGTCCTCGACAATTAAGGAACTGCTGATGTCGGCGGAATACATCCTTTCCGAAGGCAACTTTAACGTAATTCTTTGCGAAAGGGGAATTCGCACCTTTGAAGACTACACCCGTTTTACCTTAGATATTAGCGCTGTGCCGGCAATCAAGGCTTTAACTCACCTACCTATTATTGTCGACCCCAGTCACGCTACCGGCAGATGGGGCCTGGTGGCCTCTAGCGCAAAGGCCGCGCTGGCCGCAGGAAGTGACGGATTATTAATTGAGGTTCACCCTAGACCCGAAGAGGCCTTTTCTGACGGAGCACAATCGCTTCTTCCGGAAAACTTTGCCAGGATGATGAAGGATTTGAACAAAGTCGCTCAGGCCGTGGGAAGAAAGATATGAAATTCAATAAAATAGCAATAATAGGCGTAGGACTAATCGGCGGCTCAATTGGTCTAGCTGTTAAAAAAAAGAGACTAGCTAAAGAGATAGTCGGGGTTTGTCGTCATCGGAAATCTCTGCGTCAAGCCAAAAGAATCAAAGCCATTGACCGGGGGGCCTTAAGTTGCAAAGAGGCAATTAAGGAGGCGGATCTAGTTATTCTAGCCACACCCATTAGCCAGATTATTAAAATTGCCAGAGAAATAGCACCATACCTAAAAAAAGGTTGCTTGGTTACCGATACAGGTAGCACTAAAAGCGAAATTGTTGGTGAGATAGAAAAGGTTTTCTCTGAAGATATTGCTTTTGTCGGGGCACATCCCTTGGCTGGTTCCGAAAAAAGAGGAGTAAGCGAAGCTCGGGCGAATTTATTTAAGGACACGCTGTGTATCTTAACGCAAACCAGAAAAACAAAATTAGCTGCTTTCAAAAAGATAAATACCTTTTGGCAAGTCATTGGTTGCCACGTAATTAAGCTTACTCCCCAAAGGCATGATCAGATTGTCGCTGTTATTAGTCACCTGCCTCATTTAGCGGCTGCGCAATTAGTTAAAGTGGGCAGAAAGAACTTAAATTTTGCTGCTAGCGGATTTCGGGATACTACACGCATAGCTTCTTCTGATGCAGAAGTCTGGTCTGATATCTGTTTAACCAACAAGGAATTTATTATCCAGGCCATCGATCAGTACATCACTCGATTAAAATTGATGCAGAAGTTAATTTATCAAGAAGATAAACAAAGATTATCTGTAGAATTTAGAACAGCAAAAACTCTTAGAGATGGCTTGCAAAAATAAAACCAACGAACCAACTAAGATAATTGCCATCGATGGTCCGGCTGGGTCCGGCAAAAGTACAGTAGCAAAAGCCTTGGCTAAAAAGTTTGGGCTTTTATATATAGATACGGGGGCAATGTATCGCGCCCTTACCCTTAAGGCCGTACAGAAAAAGATCGATCTTAACAACGAAGAGGCCTTGGCAAAGCTTGCTCAAGAAGTTAACATCCAGCTTAATATGCACGCAGAGCTACTTCAAGTAATGCTAGATGGGGAGGATGTCACCAGGGCAATTCGCAAACAATCGCTTACTGAAAAGGTTGCTTCTGTGGCCAAGGTTGCACTAGTGCGCACAGAAATGGTGAAGCTACAGAGGAAATTAGCTCAACAGGCCAAAGGTGCTGTATTAGAGGGAAGGGATATCGGCACAGTGGTTTTTCCCAATGCCAAGTATAAATTTTATTTAGATGCTCAAGCTGCTAAGAGAATAAAACGCCGCTTTAAGGAATTAGAGAGCAAGGGCGAACAGGTTGAGGTAGGAGATGTTGCTGAAGATATAACCAGGCGCGATCAGAGCGATATGACCAGAGGTGTTGCTCCCTTAGCTCAAGCAAAAGACGCTATTTATATAGATACCACCACCTTAAGTGTAAAAGAGGTAGTAGAGAAGATTAGCCGGAAATGCTCTATTTGATTGTTCGCGCCATAGCAATAATCTTATTTAAGTTTTTATTTCGTTTGCAAGTTAACGGCCTTGAGAATATACCGGGAAAAGGGGCCTTTATTCTTGCCGTCAATCATACAAGTTATTTAGATCCTCCAGTATTAGCAGCAGCGTGCCCGCGTATAGTTTCTTTTTTGGCTAAAGAAGAGTTATTTGAAAATAAGTTGTTTGCAGCCTTTATTACTGGCTTGAATGCCTTTCCTCTCAAAAGCCAAAGCGGTGATATGAAGTCTTTGCGCTGGGCTATCGGGATACTCAAGAGGGGCAAAGCGCTAATTATCTTTCCCGAGGGCCGCAGGACCCCCGACGGAAAATTAGATAAACCGCTAAGCGGTGTGGGGCTTTTAGCCGCAAAAGCAGTTGTGCCTGTAATCCCGGCTTTTATTCAAGGAGCTAACAAGGCCTTACCTATAGAGAGCAAATTTATTCGCCTGGAGCAGATCCGAGTTTATTTTGGCCGGCCCATCCGGC
>JAMXCY010000155.1 GCA_024543015.1 Candidatus Omnitrophota bacterium
GATATTAAGGGTGAAGATAGCTGGCCAGCAGAGGATTCCTCAAGAGAATTACGAGAGCTTTCTCGCTCAAGCGGGGTAGAGCCGGTTAAGGAGATCATTTGCCCGCGGTCAAGAACTACTGCCAAATATCTTATTGGTAAAGGCAAGGTCCAGGAGCTCTCTGACCTGGCCCAGGAGTTAGATGCAGATGCGGTTATCTTTAACGAGGATTTAAGCAGCACTCAGCAGAGAAATTTAGAAGAGATAATCCAGACTAAGACTGTTGATCGCACGCAGTTAATCCTGGATATATTTGCCCAGAGGGCCAAAAGCGCAGAAGGTAAAATCCAGGTGGAATTAGCCCAATTAGGATATCTTCTGCCCCGGCTAAGCGGTAAAGGTATCGTCCTTTCCCGTTTGGGTGGCGGTATCGGAACGCGTGGTCCGGGAGAGAAGAAATTAGAGGTAGATAGAAGAAGGATCAGAGAGCGGATTGCTCGCCTGAAGAAGGAGCTGCAAAATTTAATCCAACAACGAAAATCTCAGAGAGAATACAGAAGGAAACAGGTCTTGGCAACCGTGGCTATTATTGGCTATACCAATGCCGGAAAATCTACCCTGATTAACTGTTTAACCGGCGCCAGCCAAACCGTCCGGGGCAGCCTTTTCAGTACCTTAGATTCTGTGGCCAGAAGATTTACCCTGCCCAACAAGCAGAAGATACTCTTTTCCGATACAGTTGGTTTTTTGCATCGGCTTCCCCACCATCTTATTGAGGCTTTTAAGGCAACCTTAGAGGAAGTAAGAGAAGCGGATGTATTGTTGCATGTTCTGGATATCAGCTCAGCTTTAGTTTATGAGCAAAACGAGGCAGTTTACGAAGTATTAAAGCAATTAGGGGCTGAGAGAAAACCGATGATCGTGGCTCTAAATAAAATGGATTTGCTCGAGAACGAATTTAGCCAGAAGCGTTATTTAAAAGATTTCAAAAATAGCGTGGCCATCTCGGCCTTAAAAGGGATCAATATTGAGCAACTGCTGGAAAAGATAGAGCACCAGCTGGCCGGATTGATGAGCGAGGTAGAAGTTCTGATACCTCAGGATAAGATGCACCTGTTAGAGCTGATTTATCGCCAGGGCCAGGTATTTAAACAGGAATATCGAGGAGATAGACTCTATTTGCAGGCCCGCGTTCCCCATAATATTAAAGCACAGCTGGAAAATCTTTTACAAAAAAAAGAGTTACCTTAATTTTTCAGCAGGAATTTTTCTTGACAAACAATAATATTATGTTAAAATATGCGTTTAGCACTCATACCTCTTGAGTGCTAAATATGGAGGGAAAAAATGTTTGTAACCTCTTTAGACTCAAGAAGAAAGAAAACTTTACAAGCTATTGTAGAGGCCTATGTTGAAACTGCTTCTCCAGTCAGCTCACAGACCATTGTGCGCAAACTGCACTGGCGGATAAGTCCGGCTACCGTACGCAATATAATGGCAGAATTGAGTGAGCAGGAGTTTGTCTGGCAGCCGCATATCTCAGCTGGTAGAATTCCCACAGATAAAGGCTATCGCTATTATATTGACAGCCTTTTAGAGCCGGAACAACTTAGCTTTCAGGAAAGAGAGTTAATCGAGAACCAATATCCCGCTAAGAGGGAAGCCTTTGATGAACTTTTAACAGAGATTCTAGGCATCCTTTCTAATTTCAGTGGTTATACCGCACTAGCCCTTTCATCTTTTGGTAAAGATAAACTTTATATTGAGAAGCTAAGCTGTATTTTGGAATATCCAGAGTTTCACAATACCGAAAAGTTACAGCCGATATTAAAAACATTTGAGAGACGAGAACCATTGCTTAAGATTATGAAAGAGGATTTAAGCACAGATGGAGTTAAGGTACATATAGGCAAGGAAAATCCTTACCGGGATATTCAGGAATGCAGTCTCGTGGTTTCTAGCTTTAAAATCAAAAATAAAAATATGGGTGCCTTGGGAATTATTGGGCCCAGGAGGATGTCTTACCCAAAGGTTATTTCTACGGTTGAGTATATGGCCCATACTTTTAACGAAAGATTTTCTGATTTTGATTTTTAATTAGAAGATGAGAAAAAAAGAACAAGGAAAACAAGAAGAAGCTAGCCTAAAAGCAGAGATAACTATTTCTCTAGTCGAATATCAACAACTTGTTGAAGGCTCAAGAGAAAGGCAGGAATATTTTGATAAGCTCCTGCGCTTACAGGCAGAGTTTGAGAATTTCAAGAAACGTAACCTCAAAGAAAAACAACAGTTCGTAAAGTTTGCCAATGAAGGTTTAATTTATGAACTTATCAGTATTCTGGATAACTTTGAGCGCGCCTTTGACCCTGCTAACAAAATGAACGATTTTAAATCCCTGCATCAAGGGGTGGAGATGATTCTCAAACAAATTCACCAACTTTTAGAGAAAAATGGAGTGAAAAAGATAGAATGTTTAGGCAAGCCCTTTGACCCAGCTTGCCAAGAGGCTATTGCTCATATTGAGACAGATAAAAATCCCGAAGACACAGTAGTTGAAGAAGTGCAAAAGGGTTATCTTCTTGAAGACAGGCTCATTCGCCCGGCTGTGGTGAAGGTAGCCAAGAAACCAGATAAGAAATAAACATTAGGGAG
>JAMXCY010000156.1 GCA_024543015.1 Candidatus Omnitrophota bacterium
GTCCTCCAAAGACGTTACCCACGGTTTTTATTTGGAAGACAACTTTATAATAACCTGATCACCTTTATTTACATGAATACGCGGCGGGTCATAGGCGTATTGCCTGGCTTCGATAGTAAATGAGCGTTGTTGTGGTTTTTCTGTTCTGACACCCAATATTCCCCCGATAAAGCCACAGGCTAAGACCAGTAAAATTAGCAATGTTATCTGAATTCTTTTATTCATCTCTTAAGCTCAAAATCAACCTTTAACTCTTCTGACCGAGGAACTTCTATATCCTTTATCACCGGCCGCAGGCGCTCATGCCAGGTCTTCAACTTATATTTGCCCGCTGGGGCATCCTTTATCTCGTATTTTCCCTGTTCATCAGTTAAAGCAAAATAGGGATTCTGCAAAACAACAATATAGGCCTCCATCTCAGGATGCACATTACAGAGAATAGCCACCTCTCCTAATTTGTTAAAAGTATAGGTTTTTACTATTCCTTTTGTCCAGACACCTAAATCAAAGTCATCGTCACCAACGCCAAAGACATTGTGCTTTAACTCGTCGCTATTGTGGAAGTTAACCGCACTACCCGCAAGCACTGGTAAAACGCGCGGAGTAAAAACCAGACTTTTTTGATCCATCTTTGCTGGTTCTTGAGCAGGGCTAAATTCATTTCCTTCTATTTTTTCGATATAAACTAAGATATCCTTAGGGCTTTTTAATCTTGAACTCGATACCTCTCCCTTTATTGTTTCGGCAAATATACCATTAGCTACCGATAAAATTATAGTCAAAAAAAATGATGAAATCAAAATTAATCTTTGCATCTTGTTTTTGTACCTTTGTAAAGGATAGGGGGCAGAGAAACGCAAGCTTCTCCGCCCCTTTATATCCCTAATATTAAAAAGCAAAAGCCACGTCTGCTAATAGGGCATTACTGCCATCTTCACCATCGGGATAAATCACTCCTTCTAAAATTATCCTGATGTTGGCCCGCCCATATATGGCCAGAGAAGGGATCAGCCTCTTCAGATCATTAGTAGTATCGTCATAGTCTAACTGTTCATATCTTAGCGTGCTGATTAACCAAGGGTAAATAATATACTCCAGTTGCGTAAACCAGGCCTGTGTATCCACTCCTATTCCTGTGGCGTTAGGATCATCATCTTCTCCAAAAACCATTGCTCCGGAAAAGTCAAAATCCTGCCACTGGAGATGGCAATCAAAACCCAGCCGCTGCAGGTCATTACTGGAGCTAGAGACAGTCTCTTTGCCATAATAGCCAAAGCTGCCTAAAGTAAAGGCATTGTCTACCCAGTTTTCTGTTTGCTTTAGCTCTTCGCCTAACTCCTCACCGCTGCCATCAAAAGCCAAGCCACCCCATTTGTAAGCTAAGCGCCAATAGGGGTCTTTCTGTGAATTATCATCCCCAGCTTTACTGCTGTTGCCGTTAACTAGACCTAAGGCATAACGCAGCCGGCGTTTAATTACCCCGTTAAGCTCCAGGCCCCCTTGAGAATTCCTCAGTTTAAACCCGCCACCACCCACAACATAGTCACTGGGCAGATATCTGTTTAGTGTTCTCCTGATCGGATTAGGAAAGGGATCTGCAGCAATATCAAAATATCCCAACTTGAGGTTTAAGGCATCCTCAGGCAAAATATCGTAGGGTCCGGCAAGAAGGTCGTTGAGTTGTAGAAAAAGTCTCTGTACTCCTTCTACATTCCCATCTTCAACCAAGACAAACTCACCAAAGAAGGAGGCTATATCACCGAAGTTACCACCAATGATTAGCTCCCATTCATGAGGCATACTGAAATTAACCTCAGCCACATCTCTGGAACTAGCGCTCTCATTCCATATTGTACGCTGATGCACCATCATGCTTATGGGGACAAATTGAGGTATTGCTCCCGGCCATACGCCTTCGGGCCAAACCTTCTTCCACGCTGGAGCTCCCAAGCTAACCGGTTCTTCCTTAACATAAACCACCTCTTGCGCCTGAGGAATCTGGTAGCCGTTCTGTCTATAAGCGCCGCCAAAGGGATTGAGGCGGTTAAATCCAATGTGGCAAGTAGTACAGCTGGTGCGATATTTGCGGGCAAAAGTAGGAATGGCCTCCGCTCTCTGAATGAAAGCAAAGACAAACAGCGTAAGAGTAAAACTTAAGCAAGCCTTCGATATAACTTTTTTCAAACTATTCCACCTCCTCATCTTATATGAAATGATTCGTTTTAACTAAAGACTACTATACTAAGTTGTAGCAATCTACACAACAGTAAATAATCAGGTATGGAATGGGTATGAAATATACCGAATAAATATAAGTGGGAGGTGGGTATCTTTAAAGCCTTTGTAGATAAGAGGTGAGGTTAATATTCTTATTTGATATCTTGAGTTTACTTCTGATATGCTTACGGTGTTGATCTATCGTCTGATAAGAAATATTTAAAAGGTTGGAGATATCCTTGCTTGTAAGGCCGTCTTTTATCATGTTGCAGATTTCAATCTCTCTGGGTGTCAACTTAATGCTTCGGTCTGTAATCCTGCGCCCAAACGGGGAAACTAATTCTTTTAGATTATGGGTCAGTAAATTAACATATTTCTTGGATGCGCCTTTCAACTTAAGCTTTTTTAAATTAG
>JAMXCY010000157.1 GCA_024543015.1 Candidatus Omnitrophota bacterium
GGTTCACCTGCGGAAAAAGCCGGATTACAGGTTGGCGATAAAATAAAGAGGGTCAACAAGAAAAGATTCTATTCGCACAAGAAGCTTAGTAAATATTTAAATGCTTTAGAGGAAGGGAAAGAGATCGCTTTTAAAGTTAAAAGAGGCAGAAAAGCAAGAATTATAACGGTTGTACCTGATGGGGAAAGGCCGGTTTTAGGTTTTAGCTATACTCCCAAAAAGTACTATCTTAGCGGAAAAAGCCGCAAGGAAACGCAGGCCTATCTTCAAGGAACAAAATATATGATTTCTATATCAACTCCGAGAATGAGGCCTAGTGGAATTTTGTATGCGGCTTTTGAAATAATGAACTTATCCGGGCAAGAAATAATCTTTGACCCAAGCCAAGTGAGGCTGCTGGCTGGCGGGGCACCATTAAAATGGTTAACTCCGGAAGGAGCAGTAGGCCGAATAAAAAAAGAGCTGATTGATGAAGAAATGTTCCGCTATCCAATACGGAGGCATAGAAAATTTAAAGCAAGAATCAACGCGCGCGAAAAATTATGTTCGCGCTTAAGCAAAGAGTCGCTCGAAAAGACAAATATTAAACCCTACGAAACAGCCAGGGGATTTATAACATTTGATAATCCCTTTCGCATAACCGAACTAAGGCTTATTGTTAAGGTAGGCGATGAAACATTCAGGATAAAGTTTGATGAATTCTAGGGCAAGAAAACAAAAAGATATAGGTCTGATCCAAATAATACTTATTATTCTACTGTTGCCGTTGACTTGTTTTGCCTGGGAAGGTTTTGATTACGAAAGCGGCCACTACATAACTATCCACAAAAGAAAAGGCAAGCAAATCCGTTTTTATGATTATACCGACGGAAAGGAACATCGCGGAGAGATACTCGGCTCAGGAGACGGGGATTACAAGTTAGGAATTTTCGATTATGAAACAGGGAAAATCAGACTGTTTGATATGGAGAGGGAGTAAAAATGTTGCCTTCCAGACACATCGTAGCCTCTCTTGCACTAGGGGCAATTGTAAGCTCCTTTAGCGAGTCTCTACTTGCAGGATTAGTCTGTTTTTTCTCCGGTATTCTGGTTGATGCTGACCATATAATCGAATATATCATCCATTACGGCCGGAGGGCCTTTAGTTTTAAGGTAATCTATGATGCCTGCTTAAAAATGGTCAACCGAGAAAAAAACGGTGGCGTTGCCAGAATATTCATTTTCTTTCATGTGGGAGAAATCGCAATCTTGCTTTGGATTTTGGCTTTGCTGACTAAAAATGTCTATCTACTTTCAATGGCCCTTGGTTATACAACTCACCTGCTGATGGATATGTCCGGTAGAACCCTACACCCTTGTGCTTACTTTATATTAGTGCGAGCAAAAAACGGCTTCAGGACAACAGACCTGATCAAGCGACATACAGAAGCTTAATAAGCATAGAATAGAAGGGAAGTAGAAATGGAGAATTTAAGGAATACAGACAGGCTTAACCATCAAGTAAAAAAGTTAATTGAGCCATATTTAAAAAAACTATTGGATATTCACCAAGACAATATCATTTCTATTTTTGTATGCGGGCAAGCCACAGGCCCGGATTATATGCATAAAGTTTCTAATATTAACCTCTTTATTGTCTTGGAGCGCTTAGAGTTTCAAGATTTAAAGAAAAGCCTTAAGGCAGTATCTACCGGTATAAACAACAAGATTACCGCACCGCTTTTTCTGACCCGTAAACATATCGAAACCTCAACAGATGTATTTCCGATTGAATTCCTGGAAATGAAAGAAAATCACCTTCTGCTCTACGGAGAGGACCTGCTCAGCTCCTTAGAAATAAATCTAAAGGATATACGGCTATTTTGCGAAGAGCAAATCAAAGGAAAACTAATTAGAATCCGGCAGGCATATTTAGAGGTAGGGCTAAAAAGAAAGGGGATAGAAGCGCTGTTGAAAGAATCTTTATCATCTCTAACACCTGTCTTTCGCAACCTGATCAGGTTAAAGGGCAAAATTCCTCCAGTCAAAAAAGAAAAGATTTATGATCAACTTTCCCGCGAATTTGATTTAGACAAAGATGTCTTTCTGGCTATTCTGCGTGATAGCAAAAATGATGAAAAGATATCAGGAGAAGACGTAGAAGTATTTTTTGCCAGATATATCACCCAAATTCAAAAATTAGCTATTGCTGTCGATCAATTATGAAACTTGCCTATAAATTAATTTGCACATTATTAATCGGTCTTTTTTGTTTTTCTTCATCGCTTTTCGCGCAAGAGATTGTTTTTCCTTCACCGCGCGGCTATATTAATGACTTTGCCAATTTAATTAGTCTTGAAGACTCTCAGAAGTTAAACAGCTTAGCAGCTGCTTTAGAACAAAAGACTACTGCCGAACTATCGGTAGTTACTTTAAAGACTATCAAGCCTTACGAGATTCAAGATTATTCAGTAAGATTATTTGAACAATGGAAAATTGGTAAAGCTGGTAAAGACAACGGCATTTTGCTTTTAGTAGCTATAGACGATAAAGAAGTGTGGATAACTACCGGCTACGGATTGGAAGGCGCCATACCTGATGCCGAAGCAAGTAAGGTCTATCGTAACATTATTGTGCC
>JAMXCY010000016.1 GCA_024543015.1 Candidatus Omnitrophota bacterium
ATTTGGCTGCGGGCATCTTTTACTTGTTCACCGATTATAGCCACCTTTTGCTCCAGAGCCTGGATCTGCTTATCCAGGGTTTCCTGCTGCTGCTCAAGCTCCTCTATGCGCTCTTTATCCAGAGATATCTTCTCATTTGCTGTTTTAAAGGAGGCTGAAAGTTCATAGTATTATTGCCTTTTGCAAGGAAGCGCAAAAGAAAGTTTCTGAAGATAAAATGCAAGAAGTAGAGGTTATTGCCAAACAATCGCGCTTAAGAAATGATTTAACCAAGCTACAGGCAGATCTAGTGAACTTCTACGCCAGGTTGCGTAGATTAAATATAGAACGGGAAAAGACAAATGGGGAAGTCGATAATGTTCAGGAGAAGCACAATGCAGCAGTTCAGGAACAAGGGCTTTTAAATGAACAATTGAAAGAGCTAACCAGAAAGGTCTGGGGTTTAAAAAGCAATCTGGATATTAAATTAAAGAAACGAGAAAAGCTTAAAGATCGCCTGGAAGATATCTCCCATCAGATAACCTCGTTAAAATCCAAGTTGAATTTCTTAAAAGAAATAGTCAAAAAACATGAAGGATTCTCGCAAGGAGTCAAGTCCATTCTCTTGAGTCTAGAAAATCAAGAACTAACAATAGAGAGCATCTGCGGTGTCGTAGCCAATTTGATCAAGGTGCCTGCTAAATACAGGATTGCTATTGAGATGGCCCTGGGAGATCGTGCCCAAGCTATTGTAGTAGAAACAAAAGCTGCTGCGCTTGAGGCTATTAATTATTTAAAGCAAAAAGATTCAGGAAAAGCACATTTTATTTATCTGGATAGCCTAAAAGCAAATGCCCTCCTTAATCTCAACGGGACTTTAGGCAGGGCGCAGGAGATGGTAAAAGTAGAAGCTAAATATCAAGGCATATTAAACTACCTTTTAGGCAATACCTTTATTGTCCAGGACAGAGAAAGCGCGCAGCGGATTTTGGGGAGTACCCGCCATGACGTTAAGTTGGTTACGCTTGAGGGCGAAATCTTAACTAAATCCGCAATAACTGCAGGCAGCGCCATTAAGGATTATGACTCAAGCTTATTGGGCAGAGCTGAAAGGATTGCCCAAATTGAAACTGATCTGCAGAAGCTAGAGCAGGAAAAAACCGAGATAGATGATTCAAAGGCTACTCAAGACTCAGAGATGCAGGAGATTAATAACCTCATTGAGCAGGAGGAGCCGCTTTTAAATGAGATGAAAATCAAGCTGGCTAACAAGGAAAGCGAAAAAAGCAATATCGAACAGGAATTAAAAAGATACCAGGATGAAATATCAGTTTTGCAACTTGAGACAGCCGAAACAGAAGGAGAGGTCCAACAATTAAAGACTGATGAAGAGAACTTAAAACAAGAGTTATCCAGGATTGAGGGAAATCATAAACAACTTCAGCAAGATATCCAAAGCCAACAAAATAATATAGCCCGGAAGAATCAAGAGAAGCAGAATATGCTCGTAGAGATTGCTGAAGCTAAAACTAAAAGCTTAAGCTTAGACAAAGAATCAGAAGATGCCAAGACGAGGCTGGAGATGATTGTTGAATCCGAAACTGAGCAAAGACAGGCCAAAGAGACAAACGAGCAAGAAGCACAAAATACTATTGCTAAGACCAAGCGGCTTGAGCAGGAGATAGAGCAGCTTACATTGCAGAACAAAAAGTTATCCCAACATAAACTGGAGGTAGGAGAAAAGTTAAATCAAACCGTTGAGAAACGGCGTAAATTTAGCGTTACCATTCATGATTTGGAACAGGACACAAGAAGAGGGCAAAAAGAATTGGACCAGGCCCGCGAGAAAAGAGCAGCTGTGCAAGTTAAGCTTTTAGAGCTAAATTACAAGCGGGACGCCTTAAAAGATAAGATGCAGCAAAACTATCAAGTTGATTTAGAAACAACTTTAGAAGATGCCCTGGAGGTCTCACCTCCGCAAGATTTCGTATTTAATGAGATTAGCCGTTTAAAATCAAAGCTTGAAGGGATAGGTCCGGTAAATCTGGTAGCGATTGAGGAGAACGAGCAGTTAGAGCAGAGATATTCTTTTCTTATTTCCCAGCAAGAAGACTTAGTTGGTGCTCGGGAGTCTCTGCGCAAGGCAATTGCCCAGATAAATTGTACCGCCAAGCTTAAATTTACCGAGACCTTTGAAAAAGTTCAGCTAAGCTTTAAGGAATATTTCCGGATTCTATTTGGTGGAGGGGATGCCCGACTTATTCTACTTGATGAAAACAATGTTTTAGAAAGTGGTATCGAGATTATGGTTCGTCCTCCAGGAAAGAAGCTGCAGAATATTTCTCTGCTTTCCGGAGGAGAAAAGGCCCTAACCGCAATTGCGCTTTTGTTTGCTATATTTAAAGTTAAACCCAGCCCATTCTGCATCTTGGATGAGGTAGATGCGGCCTTAGACGAAGCCAATGTGGACCGTTTTACCAATCTCTTATCCGAGTTTATTAAAACCTCCCAGTTTATCATCATTACCCACAACAAAAAGACCATTAATATGGCCGATATTATGTACGGCATTACAATGGAGAAGTCCGGCGTATCCAAGATTGTTTCGGTCAGGCTTACGGAAGGTGGGAGGATTCCCGATAGAGAAGCAGTCTCGATCGAACGGTAGCTTATTGGCGTCGTTCGATGGCGGCGGAATAGATATGCGTTCTGTTTTTTCCCGCCACCTTGGCCTGATAAAGCGCGCTATCCGCTTTAGAGATTAACGTTTCTTTATCTTTAGCGTCTTCAGGGAAAGAGGCCAAACCCAAACTTATGGTGAGTTTTTTATGGGGTTGGGCTTTTGGTTCGGAAAAGTCAATTTTTTCTACACCCTGCCTTAATCTTTCTGCCAGGCCCCAGGCAGATTCTTTAGTTGTTTCAGGTAAGACCACCACAAATTCTTCCCCACCATAGCGGGCGATGATATCCGTTGAGCGGCAGGTTTTCTTCAAGATCTTGGCTATACTGGTTAAACTCTTATCACCTGCGGGATGGCCCAGGCTGTCATTAAATTTCTTAAAGTTATCTATATCAATCATTATTAAGGAAAGCGGCTTCTTAAACTTAGCCGCATTTTTCAATTCCCTGCTTAGGAGGTATTGGAAGCGGCCGTGATTAATCAGGTTGGTTAGAGAGTCCGAATGGGAAAGACTGACGGTTTTTTCATAAAGATGCGAGTTTTCAATGGCCAGGCCTGCTTGGTTAGCGAACATGGTTAGGATTCTGATGTCATCTTTTGTTATGGGTTCTTTGGTAAACATATTGTCCACCAGGATGACTCCGATAGTTTTGTCTTTTGCCTTCAGGGGGACAGTGACAAAATGCTCGGTTTTTAATAAGGCGCAAATAGGATCCTTAACCTTCTTGCTTACTTCATCTGTGGTAATTTCAAAGGTCATCCCTTCCAGCACTGTGAGAGCGAGAATCCCTGCGCTTTCCCGCAAAGGGACTTTTATGGACTTAATCAGTTTATCCAGGCGCATACCCTTTCTTTTGGCGAATGTCTTATAGGCCTTGATTAAGTCTTTCAGCGTAGTCTTCTCGGCTTCAATCTTTCTCCATACCTTGTCTGCCTGCTCGGCAGTGTCCGGACCAATGCCCATCTTGCCCATAAGAGTTCTTTTTCTTTCATTAACCAGAAAAAGCATGGCCCGGTTAAACCCCAGGCCTTCGTGGGAAGTAACGCAGGTGAGGATGATATAGAGGACTTCATCAAGCTTGAGGGTGGTTCTCATCAGGTTGCCGATTTCGTAAAACATCCACAGCTCGGCCTTTGATTTCTCTAAGCTTTTTTGAAGATGGTGTTTGTCCATAGCAAACAGCAATGTATAACAAAACAGGGGTCTTGTCAAGAGCTCTTTTTTTTGCTTGACAGTTTAGATTGTCATGGTATAATGTGTACTATCTTCGGGGTGAGGTGTAAACCCTCAACCGGTAGTTATAGCCTACGAATCCTGAAAGTTCATTCAGGACCGACTCGGTGAAATTCCGGGGCCGACCGTACAGTCGGGATGAGAGAAGATAGTTTAGTTTAAAGTTTAAGGTTTAAAGTTTAAAGTTAAACCCCCGAAGATTAGTCTTTGGGGGTTATTTTTTGTAGCGATGGAAAACTTTAATACTATTTCAGAGATAATCGGCAATTTAAAGCAAGGCAAAATGGTCGTGGTTGTTGATGATGCCGATCGCGAGAATGAAGGCGACCTGATTGTGCCGGCTGATTTTGCTAGTCCGCAAGTGATAAACTTTATGGCCAAGCACGGGCGGGGTCTAATTTGTATGCCTATGGAAGGCAATAGGCTGGATGCATTAGGACTTTATCCTATGGCCAGCGAAAAAAAAGACCCTTTTCAGACTGCCTGGGCCATATCGGTTGACGCCAGAGACGGAACTAGTACAGGTATTTCTGCTGCGGATAGGGCCAGGACAGTAAAGACTCTCGTTAACCCCAGTGCCCGAGCGGATGATTTAGTTAAACCCGGCCATATTTTTCCTCTACGCGCGCAGAAAGGTGGGGTACTCACCCGGGCCGGGCACACCGAGGCTTGTGTGGATTTAATGAAGTTATCCGGGCTTTATCCGGCTGGCGTGATTTGTGAGATTATGAACGAAGACGGGACAATGGCCAGAACTCAGGAACTGTTCAAATTCGCCCAGAAGCACGACCTTAAAATTTGTACTGTCTGTGATTTGATTGAGCATAGAAGAAGGCAGACCAAGCTGATTAAAAAGATTGAGAGCGCAACTTTACCTACTGAATACGGATCTTTTAAGATTATAGTCTATGAGTCAGCAGTAGACCAGTTGCATCATCTATCTTTAGTGTTAGGTAATATTAAAGGAGGAAAGCCTCCATTGGTGCGAGTTCATTCTCAGTGTCTGACTGGTGATGTCTTTGGCTCCCAACGGTGCGATTGCGGCAAGCAACTGATTGGGGCGATGGAGTTGATTCAGCAGGAAAAAAGAGGGATATTTTTATATATGCGCCAGGAAGGAAGAGGTATTGGTCTGGCCAATAAAATTCGTGCTTATGCCCTGCAGGAACAGGGACTGGATACCGTAGAGGCAAATCACGCCCTTGGTTTTGGTGCAGATTTACGGGATTACGGAATCGGGGCGCAGATTTTGGTAGATTTAGGTTTGAAAAATATTCGGCTTTTGACTAACAACCCCAAGAAGATTGTAGGCTTAGAAGGATATGGCCTCAAAGTTACAGAGTCTATACCCTTAGAGATAGAGCCCAATTCTTTAAACAGAGATTATTTGAGAGCAAAGAAGAATAAATTAGGTCATATATTAAGACGCGTATAAAAAAAGGAGTAGATCCCTTGCCCCTTGGGCTCGGGATAAATTCGGGCATATCACTTACGTCGCCCTTTCGGGCTTCCGTAAGTGATGCCCTCATTTAAAGGAGGTAGAGATGGTTAAGACAATTGAAGCTCAATTGATTACCGGGGGTAAGAAGTTTGGCTTGATTGTTTCTCGCTTTAACGATTTCATCAGTAAGCGACTTTTGGAAGCAGCCGTAGATACGCTGGTGCGCCATGGGGCAGATGAGAAAGACTTAGACGTTGTCTGGGTGCCGGGTGCTTTTGAAATTACTCTGGTAGCCAATCAGATGGCCAAAAGCAAAAAATACGACGCCTTGATTTGCCTGGGGGCAATAATTAAAGGGTCTACGCCGCATTTTGAGTATATTGCCAGCGAGACCGCTAAAGGTATTGCTGCGGTTAATCTGGCAACAGGTAAACCCGTTGCTTTTGGTATTATTACTGCCGATAATCTAGAGCAGGCTATTGAACGTGCTGGCACGAAGCTTGGCAATAAAGGTAAAGATGCGGCTCTAAGCGCTATCGAAATGGCCAACCTCATAGCTAAAATATAAAAAGTTAGGGAAAATGCGCAAACGCAGCCGGGCCCGAGAACTGGCTTTAAAATTCCTTTATCAGATTGATCTCACCAAGGAGGAGTCTCATTCAGCGCTGGAGGCTTTTTGGCAGGAACACCGAGCGCCCAAGCCGATAAAGGAATTTACTATGGAGCTTGTCCAAGGCGCCTTGACAAATTTACCAACCATAGATAACAAAATTAGTAACTATGCCCAGAATTGGCAATTGAGGAGAATGGCAGTAATTGATAGGAATATCTTGCGCCTGGGGTGTTTTGAACTGCTTTTTTTGCAAGACGTCCCTCCTAAAGTTTCCATCAATGAGGCTGTAGAGCTGGCCAAAAAATACGGCGATACCGAATCCAGTAAATTTGTTAACGGCATCTTAGATAAGATTTATAAAGAAGAGGCAAAAAAAGGAAGGGCGGGGTGAAATACGCCGACCTGCATATCCATACCAAGTTTTCCGATGGAAGTTTTACACCAGAGCAGGTGATTGAACAGGCCCAGCAATTAGGCTTATCTTGCGTTGCGATTACCGACCACGATGAAGTTGCCGGCATTGGGCCGGCTATAAAGTGTGCCTCTGACTTTGATCTTGAGGTTATTCCTGGCGTGGAACTCTCTGTTGAGATAGATAGCAATGAGGTGCACATTTTAGGATATTTTATTGATTGGCAGCAAAGATGGTTTCAGGATAAACTGAAAACAATTTGCCAGGTGCGAAAAACACGCGCTTTAACTATCATAGAACGCCTCAAAGCACAGGGTATAAACCTTGCCCCGGATGAACTTTTGCAGGAAGCAGAACCGGGCTCGGTGGGCAGGTTACACATTGCCCGGATGTTAGAAAAACATGGTTTTGTACATTCCACACAAGAGGCCTTTAATAAATATATTGGCAATGGCCGTCTTTGCTATGTGAAGAAATTCAAACTTAGTCCTGCCGAGGCAATAGAGATGATTCGTAGATTAAAAGGGGTGGCAGTTTTGGCACATCCTTATCACATCGCTAATAGCGAGCAGCTAATTAATGAATTTGTTCAGTTGGGCTTACGGGGAATTGAGGCCCATTATCCCGAGCACGATAAAGCTACAAGTGAATATTACCAGAACCTAGCCCAAAAGCATGGTCTTTTGATTACAGGGGGCTCTGACTATCATGGTTTAGGTAAGGCTGGAGCACAGATGGGGGATGTTAAGATTCCCTACGATTTGGTAGAGCAGCTGAAGAAAGAAGCGGAGTCGATCAGAAGTGGGCAAGCTAAGAAATAAGCAGGAAGGATTTATGCGTCTGGCCTTAAAGTTAGCGTTAAAAGCCAAAGGCCGTACTAATCCCAACCCCTTAGTGGGAGCTGTAGTAGTAAAAAACGGAAAAATCTTAGGGAGGGGATACCATAAGCAGGCTGGCCTTGCACACGCAGAGGTCCTTGCTCTGGATAAAGCAGGAGAGGCTGCCTGTGGCGGGAGTCTATATGTTACTTTAGAGCCTTGTGCTCATTTTGGCAGGACCGCGCCTTGCGTAGATAAAATCTTGGCCTCTGGAATTAAAGAGGTCATCTTTGCGATGCGTGATCCCAATCCTTTGAATAACGCTAAAGGAGCTAAAAGATTACGGCGAAGCGGGATTAAGGTTTTTTCCGGTATTTTAGAGAAAGAGGCTAAAGAAATAAACGAGGTCTTTATTAAATATATTACCAGGCGCTTGCCTTTTGTTACAGTCAAAGTTGCCCAGAGCTTAGATGGAAAGATTGCTACTGGGGCCGGAGATTCCCGTTGGATAAGTTCAAAAACCAGCCGTAAACTTGTGCATAAGTTACGAGCCGAGGTAGATGCAATATTAGTAGGAGTAAATACCGTTTTAAAAGACGACCCTCTATTAAGTTGTCGCTTAAACGGCAGCTTGCGCAAAAAGCAACCAAAGAAGGTTATTGTAGATAGTAACTTAAAAGTCCCTGCAAGTTTGAGGATATTTTCTTCACACTCACCCGCTCAAGTAATTATAGCTACTACCAGGTTTGCTGCTCAAAGAAAGATTTCTTATTTTAAAGACAAAGGCGTTCAGGTAATTGTGGCCAAAGATAAACAAAAAAGAGTGGACCTTGAAGATTTATTGAAGAAGCTAGCCAGGCAACAAATAGCCCACCTTTTAATAGAAGGCGGCGGAGAGATCATTGCTTCTGTCTTAAAGAAAAAATTAGTAGACAGGATGTACGTGTTTATTTCCTCTAAGATAATTGGTGGGCGTGATGCGCCTACAGCTGTAGAAGGAGAGGGCATAGTAAAAGTAAAGCAGGCCACCAGACTCAAAGATTTGAAAATAAAGACAGTTGGTTCGGAAATACTTATTCAGGGGAGGCCTTCCTACGCTAAGGCTTCGGAAGGCAGGCCGGCATAGATGTTTACAGGAATCGTTGAAGAAGTAGGTACGGTGAAGGCCTTAGAAAGGGAAGGTTCTCTTTCTAGGTTGCAAGTAATTGCCCCCAAGATAGCTTCCTATCTAAAGCTGGGCAAGAGTGTTTCCATTAGCGGGGTTTGCCTCAGCGTTGTCAATGTAGAGCAGGAACTGCTTACTTTTGAGATGATGCCGGAGACTATCCAGCGCACAAATCTGCCTTTTTTGAAGCCCCGGGATAAGGTTAACTTAGAAAGAGCCCTACGGGCCGATGGGCGGATGGACGGGCATTTTGTTGCAGGGCACATAGATGGTTTAGGGACTATCAGTAAAAAACAGGCACAGGCCGGGAATGTGGTAATAAAGATAGAGGCCCCAGAACAGATTCTACGTTATATAGTTATGAAAGGTTCCGTGGCCGTGGAGGGAGTAAGCCTAACCGTCTCGGCTCAAGAAGCTAACTCATTTTCTGTTAGCCTTATTTCCTATACACTAAATAATACTATATTAGGCCTTAAGAAAGAGGGGAATTTGGTTAATATTGAATGTGATATTTTAGCTAAATATATAGATAGGCTTACCTCTCAAACTAAACAGCCTTCTGCCTCTAGGGTCAGTTTAGGCCTCCTCCAAGAGCATGGTTTCATTTGACCTCCCTTAAATCTCCTTGTAATTACTAAATGATTATGTTACAATTTGGCTGCTATGATACAGGACTTAGTTCTTTTGGGCTTGTTGAAAGAGAGCCCAAAACACGGATATGAAATCAAAAAGACCATTAATCAGGTACTGCGCATCTTTACCAATGTCGATTCCCAGTCTATTTATTACCCTCTAAGAAGGCTGGAGAAAAAGGGTCTGGTTAGTAAAAGGCTGGGGCGTAATGGGAAAAGACCAGAGAAACGGATCTACAAAATAACCAAAAAGGGAGAGGTAGTTTTTGAGAAGCTCTTAAACGATAATTTCCTTTCTTTTCAGAGGCCGCTTTTTAATATTGACTTATCGCTTTATTTCTTACCCTTAATAAAGTCAGGCTTGACCGGGAGCCGCCTGCGCTCAAGGTTCCGTGGAATGAAAAGGATAATGCGCTGGCTGAAAGAAAGAAGAAGTATTTTAGAGAAAAAAGGAAAACCCTATCACTTTCTGGCCATTATTGACCATCAAATCGAGCTAACCAAAGCGGACATCAATTTTACCAAAAATTTAATCAAAAACCTAAAACCTGCCAAATAAAGTCTGCCCCTTTTTCCTTGACAGCACAATTCTGTGTTGTATAATATACTAAAATTGAAATAGTAAAATTTTACTATCTAACAGAGATTCAAGCTAATTAAACGGGGTGTAAGTTAAATGACCTGGGAAAAGGAAGTTACGGAAAAATTTAAGCTGTTGATATCTAAATTGCCTTTTTTCCACAGGCATATTGCTGAGGAAATAGTCAAACAAAAGGCTGAAGATCTGGCAACTCAGAAAGGTAGCAGCAAAGTAGAAAAAAATGATTTGGTCCAGGCCTTTTTGTCTGAGGTTCCGGAGGTATTCAGCAATTATTTAAATGAACTTTTGCAAGAAGTCGGACTCACTAAAAAAGTAGTTAGTAGACAAAAGTGAGTAGATAGTATCGGGATAGTTAATGAAGATTGCTGTAATTGGGGCGGGAGCCATCGGAAGTTTAATTGCGGGATATCTGGCCAACAAAGATGAACAGGTAGTTTTAATTGGCCATCTTGAGCAGGTTGCGGCTATTTCTGGCGATGGTTTAACAATAAATGGCGTCCGCGGTAACTTAACCGTAAGGCTGCCGGTAAAAATACAGCTGAAGGAAAAAGCCGATTTGGTTATTTTGGCTACTAAGATTCAGGATTTACCGAAGGCCCTTGAGGAAAATTTTGCCTATTTGAAAGAGACGCGGATTTTAACCGTGCAAAATGGCGTCAGGGCCGAGAAGCTTGTTACTGAGCAATTGGGCAAAGATAACTTATTTTCCAGTATCGTGATGTTTGCCGCAACATATCAGGGCTTGGGCCAGGTGATCCATAACTTTGATGGCAATTGGATTTTGGGCCGGGTAGATTCAGGTGCCAGAGAGGTTTTGGAAGAAATCAGCAAGGTCACTGGCAAAATATTTCCTTCTCCTTTAAGCGATGATATCATGGGCATGAAATGGCTGAAGCTGTTCATCAACGCCAATAATTGCCTACCGGCAATTTTGGGCAAAAGTATGCAGGAGGCATTCAAAAATATTGCTATCTGCAAAATTAGTTTACGGATTTGGCAGGAAGGCTGGAACATAGTAGAGAAAGCCAGGATTGGATTGGTTTCTTTACCCGATTTTCCCATTGAGCGAATTAGAAATCTTGTCTCTTTGCCGTTAGATAAAGCAGCCCAGATTTTTTCTAAGATAATGACCAACTTAAGTAAAGAGCCACTTTACGGTTCGATACTTCAGAGCATCAAAAGAGACCGCCCTTCAGAAATAGATTATATCAATGGAGAATTTGTTAATTTAGCTGGCTCAACCAGCCAGAGCGCTCCGCTCAATGAAAGATTAGTGTTGATGGTGCATCAGGTAGAAAAGACTAAACAATTTTTTGGCGAAGAAGAATTAATCAAGCAAACAAATGAATTTTTGAATTAACGATGGTTAAGACCCCTTTTCCCAAATTAAAACTTACCGTAAAAAAGCAAGAAGGCCATTGCTATCACGGATACAAGCAAGACGATGAAATTATCTTAGAGGATTTTACTCACCCACCTAAACATTTCTGTTTAGGCTTAGCGCATGCCCTTTTTCCCTGTATTTATGCCTTAAGTTTCGGGGCCCGTTTTCCTTTTATGGAAAACCAGCGCTCTATTTCTGTTACCTGCCCTGATGGAGGAAAGTTAGAATTTAAGGTAGAGATATTCAACCAGGACCAACAGATCGAAAATATACCCAAAGACCAGACCTACAAAGGCCCCCGGCCAAAAAAGATGATTGCCGAAGTCGTTAAGGCTAAGGGCAAATGCACATACGGTTATAAAATTGGCAATAAATTTGAGTTTACGGGATTAAAGTGTATCCCTGGATTTTGCGGTGCAGCCTTCCATACAATGTTTCCCGCACTTTTTGCCCTTAATTTTGGGGCCAAGTTCTTCTTTATGGACAATCCCGATTCAATAGATACAGTAACCTGTCCGGATAAAGGAAATATAGTTTTTAAAGTAACGAGAGTATTGAAAAATGAAAAGAAGAGTGGTGATCACAGGTCTGGGGATAATCGCCCCTAGTGGGATTGATTTAGAGCAATTCTGGCAGAATATCTCCCAGGGGGTTTCGGCGGTCAAAAGGGTAACTAATTTCGATGTTTCCCAGTTCAATTCTCAAATTGCCGCTCAAGTTGAAAATTTTGCTCCGGCCAGTTTCGGTTTAACCGAAGAAATGACCAAGAGGATGGATCGCTACGTACAGTTTGCCCTGGTAGCGACTAAAATGGCAATTGCCGACGCCTTTTTAAATGGAAGCCAAGCGGAGAAAGAGCGGATCGGAGTAATTCTGGCTAATGCTATCTGCGGGACAAAATATATGGAAGAGGAATTTTTACGCGTCACCAATAATGGCCAGGCCCCGATTAATCCGCACCTGGTGCGCAACGACCTTTATGACGCCTCCATGTTTAATACTCCCTCCAGCGAGATTTCCACTTTTTATAAATTCAATGGAGCTTGCCTTACTGTTTCCACTGGTTGCACTGCCGGGACCGATTCAGTAGGCCTGGCTTTTGAGACGATTCAGGATGGAGAGCAGGATGTGGTTATCACTGGGGCCTCCGAAGCCCCGCTGACCCCGATTACTTTCGGTGCTTTTGATGTAGTTAATGTCTTAGCTAATAATAACGCTGAGCCAGAAAAGGCCTCGCGTCCGTTTGACGCCAAGCGTAACGGATTTGTGATTTCTGAAGGCTGTGGTATCTTAATTCTGGAAGAATTAGAATATGCCCTCAGGCGCCGGGCTAAGATTTATGCCGAGATTATCGGTTATGGCACTTGTAATAATGCCTTTCATATGACCGACCTGCCAGCCGACGGCGAGGCAATGGCTGATTGTATTAATTTTACTTTAGAAGACGCCTCTCTTTCCCCGGAGAAAATTGGGCACATCAACGCCCATGGTTCATCTACGCGCCAAAACGATGTTTTTGAGACCAGCGCTTATAAAAAGGTCTTTGGCGATTACGCTTATAAAATTCCGATCAGTTCCTTAAAATCTATGTTTGGGCATCCCCTGGCAGGAGCTAATGCGGTGGAGTTGGTTGCTTGCGCCTTGATCTTTAAAAATAATTTTTTGCCACCAACCATTAATCAGGAGGTTCCTGATCCGCAGTGTGACCTGGACTATATTCCCAATAAAGGAAGAGCAAAGAAGGTAGAGTATATTTTAAAGACCAGTTCCGGATTCTCCGGCATACATTCTGCGATGATTCTGAAACGCTGGGAGGCAAACTAATGCCGGAAATCGTAATTACGGGTATGGGCATAGTTTCTCCGGCTGGAATTGGCAAGGCCAACTTTTGGCGACATATCCGCGAAGGAAAATCTTTCATCGGCCCGATTAGCCGTTTTGATGCTTCACTGTATCCTTCGAGAATTGCCGGGCAAGTAAAAGAACTTGAGCCTTATAGTAATAGTTTCTCTCCCCGACTTTTGAAAAAGATAGATCTTTTTTCCCATCTGGCTTTAGTTGCTTCCGAATTAGCCTTAAAAGACGCTAATATTGAGTTAAAGAACTTTAATCTTAAGCGCACCGGTATCTTTATGGGTAATGCGATTGGAG